>JALYMZ010000285.1 GCA_030773435.1 Actinomycetota bacterium
CCCCGCACCACCGCTCCGGAGCCGAAGTGCTCGGTGACCGCGGCGGCGGCCTTGTCGGGATCGTCCACCCCGCCGAGTACGACGACCAGGCGGTCGCCCTGCACGGAGCACAGGGCGTCGAGACCGAGCGAGCGGGCGGCCCGGCGTACGGCGTCGACCGCGGACTGGTCCCCTCCAGCGGTCCCGGTCGGCGCGTGGCCCAGCACGACTAGTACCCCACCGGACGACTGCCAGCCCAGGGCCGCGACCCGCGAGCGCACCGCCTCGTCGGCCTCGCCACGCAGCACCGAGTCGACGACCAGCGCCTCGAGCCGGGCGTCCCAGGCGCCGCGAAGCTCGGCGGCACGGGCGTAGACCTCCGCGGCCGCGAACGCCACCTCGCGCGCGTAGCGCATGATGGCCTCCCGCACCGCCGGGACGTCGTCGGCGTCGGCGATCTGCTCGACCTGCTCCTCCACCACGTCGATGGCGGTGCGCACCATCTCCACGGTCTGCTGCAGCGTCACCACGCGGGTCAGCGCCTGCGGCGCGGTGCCGAAAACGGTGGCGGTCACCGCCTCGTGGCGTCCCGGCTCGGCGAACCAGTCCAGGAACGCGCGGATGCCGGCCTGCACGATGAGACCGATCCAGGAGCGGTCCTCGGCGCTCAGTTCGCGAAACCACGGCAGGTCGCGCTCCATCCGCGCCATCGCGGCCCGGCTGAGCTGCTCGACGGACCGGTCCAGGGTGCGCACCACCTCCGGGCGGGAGCCACGTGGCGGGGACATGGAGCCAGCGTAGGGCGACCCGGGGCGCGGTAGCGTGCCGCGGCATGGAACCCGACCCGGTGGCGGCGCTGAAACGGATCGCGTTCCTGCTGGAACGGGAGCAGGCACCCACGCACCGGGTCCGGGCGTTCCGTAAGGCGGCGTGGCGGCTGGCCGAGCTGGACCCCGCCGAGGTGCTGCAGCGCGCCCGTGCGGGCACGCTAACCGAGCTGCCCAGCCTCGGTACGGTGACCGCGCAGGTCGTCACCGAGGCCGTCGACGGCGGTGTTCCGTCGTACCTGCGCAAGCTGGAGGAGCAGGCCCCGGAGCGTCTCGCCGAGGGCGGGGAAGCGCTGCGGGCACGGCTGCGCGGGGACCTGCACACGCACTCGGACTGGTCCGACGGCGGCAGCCCGATCGCGGAGATGGCCGACGCGGCGGTCGCGGTCGGTCACGACTACGTGGCGCTGACCGACCACTCGCCGCGGCTGACGGTCGCGCGCGGCCTGTCCGCCGAGCGCCTGCGTGAGCAGCTGGCGGTGGTACGCCGGTTGAACGCCGAGCTCGCCCCCTTCCGCATCCTGACCGGCATCGAGGTGGACATCTTGGAGGACGGCGGGCTGGACCAGGATCCGGCGCTGCTCGACGAGCTCGACGTCGTGGTGGCCAGCGTGCACTCCAAGCTGCGGATGGACGCCGACGCGATGACCCGGCGTATGGTCACCGCGGTCGCCAACCCGCGGGTCGACGTCCTCGGCCACTGCACCGGCCGGCTCGTCACCGGCGGACGGGGCAGCCGGCCGGAGTCGCAGTTCGACGCCGAGGTGGTGTTCGAGGCGTGCCGGCGCTTCGGCGTCGCGGTCGAGATCAACTCACGGCCGGAGCGCCTGGACCCGCCGCGGCGGCTGCTGCGGCTGGCGGCGGAGAGCGGCTGCCTGTTCAGCATCGACACCGACGCCCACGCCCCCGGGCAGCTGGACTTCCTCGACCACGGGTGCGCCCGGGCGGTCGAGGTCGGCCTGCCGCCGGAGCGGATGCTCAACACCCGAAGCGCCGACGAGGTTCTCGCGTGGACAGCCGGGTCACCCGCGTAACGTCGCCGCAACCGCGTCCGATGTGCCGCCCTTGCCGGGACGTTACGCCGCTGGCCGGCTGGTCGAGCGCAATGCCTGGTGGACTTGGCTCATGAACTCATCCAGCATGAGGCGCAGACCCAGTAGCGGGATTCTGAGGACCGAGTCATGTGCGATCGTCAGCGTGTTCTGCCGGAGCGCATCGTCGATCTGGGTTGCGCCCCAGCCGTGATGTATCCCCTCGATCTCGACCACCACGCCGAGGTGGTCCCAGTAGACGTCGAGGTAGGACCGACCGTTGCGCCCCTTGCGGACCACCTGCCGACTGGGTTCGGCGATCCCACGCTGACGGCAGAGGCGGGCGAAGTCGACTCACCCAGGGCTCGCGCACCGTGTGCACTGCGCGCACGATGACCTGAAGGAACCGCCGGCGCTTGTCCCGCCTGACCTTGGCGAGCTCTGCCTCGATCGCGGTCGAGGTCGCAAGGCGCTGCTGAACTGCCATGACGACGATCAGCGCTGCCTGCCGGTCCGACCTTGCCCACAGGGCAGCCCGTAGGGCCGCCACCGGCGGTCGCACTCTCGGGATGCCTGCGCCGACCAGGTCCGCTGCCGCCCGCCGCCTGGTCTCGTGCACGCGGACGCCAACCGGGTCGTGGTGCTCGCGGCCTTGCGACACCGAGACGTGGATCAGCTCCTCGTCGTACCCCTTGAGGCCGGCGGCCTGGAGCGCGGTGACGCCGTCCAGCGCGGCGTCGCCGCCGGTTTCCAGGACGGCCCGCCGCCATTCGGCACGTCCCCGAGAGCGTGGACGTGTGCACCGCGACGGTCTGCCGGCCATGTGCCCGCCAGCGCTTGGCCCGGATCTCCGTGCGGACGTGCTCCTTGGTGACTCCTAATCTAATCGCCGCAGCTGCCGTCGTGATACCACCCCGTCCTGGTCTGCCGCCAACTCATGCGCGGCCGCGACCAGGCGCTTGCGGCGCGCTGACGGCGACTCGGCAGCCACCCGAGGAGGATCCCGCCGCACTCCCCCTGGCGCCATCCTCACGACACCAACTGTGGACAACGAGGACTGCCCAACGTCCCCGGAACCGCGTCATATGTGCCGCCCTTTCGGGGACGTTGCGCCGGCGCTCGCCATCGGGCCCCATCCCCGCCCTTCCACCCGGGCGGCGGCCGAACCGGCTCGCCTACCGGTCAGACGGGGGTCGGATGCAGTCGCGCACGTCCTCGGGGCTCGCGCCCGCCCGCACTGAACGCAGGGAGGGGTCAGCCGACGTCCCCGGCCTCCTGTTTCACCCCGGCGACCGCGGTCGGGTCGTCGATGCGGCACCGGTCGAACGCCTCCTGCACCGCCTCCGGCTTCACCGCGCCACGCTGCGCGAGCGCCTGCAGCGCCGCCACCACGATGGACTGCGCGTCCACGTGGAAGTAGCGCCGCGCCGCCGGGCGGGTGTCGGCGAACCCGAAGCCGTCGGTGCCCAGGGAGTGCCAGTCGCCGGGCACCCACTGCGCGATCTGGTCCGGCACCGCGCGCATGTAGTCGCTGACCGCGACCACCGGCCCGCCGGCATCCCTCAGCCGCGCGGTGACGTACGGCGTGCGCGGGGACTCGCTCGGGTGCAGCAGGTTCCACTCGTCGACCGCGACGCCGTCGCGGGCCAGCTCGTTCCACGACGTGACCGACCACACCTCGGCTGCGACCTGCCATTCCTCGGCGAGCATCCGCTGCGCGTCCAGCGCCCACGGCAGCGCCACTCCGGACGCGAGGAGCTGCACCTCCGGCGGCTGGTCACCGCCGAGGTCCGGCTGCGGCCGGAACAGGTACATGCCCTTGAGCAGCCCCTCGGTGTCCAGGCCGTCCGGTTGGGCCGGCTGCACCACCGGCTCGTTGTAGACGGTCAGGTAGTAGATGACGTCCTCGCCGTGCGGGTTGGCGTCGGTGCCGCCGTACATCCGCCGCAGGCCGTCCTCGACGACGTGGCTGACCTCGTAAGCCCACGCCGGGTCGTAGTGCACCACGGCCGGGTTGGTGGCGGCCAGCAGGGGCGAATGCCCGTCGGCGTGCTGCAGACCCTCGCCGGTCAGCGTCGTACGCCCGGCGGTGGCGCCGACGAGGAAGCCGCGTCCGAGCTGGTCGGCGTACGCCCAGATCGAGTCGCCGGTGCGCTGGAAGCCGAACATCGAGTAGAAGATGTAGACGGGGATCATCGGCTCGCCGTGCGTGGCGTACGCCGTACCGGCCGCGATCGCCGAGCCGACCGCACCGGCCTCGCTGATCCCCTCGTGCAGCAGCTGGCCCTGCACCGACTCCTTGTAGGCCAGCAGCAGCCGGCGGTCCACCGAGTCGTAGGTCTGCCCGTGCGGGGAGTAGACCTTGGCCGTGGGGAACATCGAGTCCATGCCGAACGTGCGGTACTCGTCCGGCGCGATCGGCACGATCCGCCGGCCGACGTCGTCGTGGCGCATCAGATCCTTGAGCAGCCGGACGAACGCCATCGTGGTCGCGACCGCCTGCTTGCCGGAGCCCTTGCGCAGCTCGGCGTACATCGACTGCTCGGGCAGCCGGACCGGAGCCGGGCGCACCACCCGCTTGGGCAGCGACCCGCCGAGCTGGCGGCGCCGCTCCAGCATGTACTGGATCTCGTCGTCGTCGCGGCCGGGGTGGTAGAACGGCGCGACCTCGGAGTTGTCGATCTGCTGGTCGCTGATCGGCAGGTAGAGCCGGTCGCGGAACTTCTTCAGGTCGTCCTTGGTCAGCTTCTTCATCTGGTGGGTGGCGTTGCGCCCTTCGAGCGCGTCGATCGTCCACCCCTTGACGGTCTTGGCGAGGATCACCGTCGGCTGCCCGACGTGCTCGGTCGCGGCCTGGAACGCGGCGTACACCTTGCGGTAGTCGTGGCCGCCCCGGGGCAGCCTGCGGAGGTCGTTGTCGGACAGGTGCTCGACCATGCGGCGCAGCCGCGGGTCGCCGCCGAAGAAGTGCTCGCGGATGTACTCGCCGCTCTCGACCGAGTACGTCTGGAACTGCCCGTCCGGGGTGGTGTTCATCTTGTTGACGAGCACGCCGTCGACGTCCTGCGCGAGCAGGGCGTCCCACTCCCGGCCCCACACGACCTTGATGACGTTCCAGCCGGCGCCGCGGAAGAACGACTCCAGCTCCTGGATGATCTTGCCGTTGCCGCGCACCGGGCCGTCGAGCTGCTGCAGGTTGCAGTTGACGACGAAGGTGAGGTTGTCGAGCTCCTCGCGGGCGGCGATGCCGATCGCCCCGAGGGACTCCGGCTCACCCATCTCGCCGTCGCCGAGGAAGGCCCACACCCGCTGCTGGCCGGTGTCCTTGATCCCGCGGTTGTGCAGGTAGCGGTTGAAGCGGGCCTGGTAGATCGCGTTGATCGCGGTCAGGCCCATCGACACGGTCGGGAACTCCCAGAAGTCGGGCATCAGCCGCGGGTGCGGGTACGACGACAGGCCCCGGCCGACGCCGTGCGACACCTCCTGCCGGAACGCCGACAGCTGGTCCTCGGTGAGCCGGCCCTCGAGGAACGCGCGGGCGTAGATGCCCGGTGAGGCATGGCCCTGGATGAACACCTGGTCGCCGCCGCCGGAGTGCTGCTTGCCGCGGAAGAAGTGGTTGAAGCCCACCTCGTACAGGCTCGCGGCGCTCTGGTACGTCGCGATGTGGCCGCCGACCTCGAGGCCCTTGCGGTTGGCCCGCGACACCATCACGGCGGCGTTCCACCGGATGTAGGCACGGATCCGCCGCTCGACGTCCTCGTCGCCGGGGAACCACGGCTCGTGCTCGGGCGGGATCGTGTTGATGTAGTCGGTGCTGCGCAGCGCCGGCACCCCCACGTGGCGTTCGCGCGCCCGCTCCAGCAGCTTCAGCATGATGAACCGGGCCCGTGACCGGCCGCGCTCGTCCAGCATGGCGTCGAGCGAGGCGAGCCACTCCTGGGTCTCGTCGGGGTCGATGTCCGGCAGCTGCGTCGGCAGCCCCTCGTGGATGATGCTCGGCCGTTCAGGTCCGGATGCCACAGGTGTCCTCCCGTGGACGGCCGGTGCGGGTCGGCGCACCGGGCGGTGTCGTCGGCGAGGCCGGAGGCCTCACCGCCATCCTCGCACCGACCGCCAAGGGCTGGTTCGGTGCCGGCGGGAACGAGCGGGCGGCAGCGGGGCTGTGCACGTCTGCCTGGGGGGCGAGATCACGCACTATGGTGTCGCCAAGCGGGTCTGCGGCAGCAGATGGACCTCGACGAAGGAGGCGACCCTTGAGCGCGACCGCGGGCGGCGCGGCCCGACCCGAAGCCGGGTCTCGGCTCGGCCTCAAGCCCGACATGGTGGTGCAGGAGCTGGGCTGGGACGAGGACGTCGACGACGACCTGCGCGCCGCCGTCGAGGCGACCATCGGTCACCCGCTGGTCGACGAGGAGCACGGGGACGTCGTCGACGCTGTGCTGCTGTGGTGGCGGGACGAGGACGGCGACCTCGTCGACGGGCTCGTCGACGCGCTCACAGACCTCGTCGAGGGTGGTGCGATCTGGCTGCTGACCCCGAAGATCGGCCGGGAGGGGCACGTCGACCCCAGCGACGTGGCCGAAGCGGCTCCCACCGCCGGTCTCGCAACGACGTCGAGCCTGTCGGTCAGCAAGGACTGGTCGGCCACCAAGCTCGTCGCCCCCAAGTCCGCGACCCGCCGCTGACTGCCGCGGGCTCAGGCGGCATGTCGATCCAGGCTGGCACACCTGCGCCGCAGTTCGCGCTGCCGGACCAGCACGGCGGCACGGTGGCGCTGGCGGACTTCGCCGGGAGCAAGAACGTGCTGCTGGTGTTCTACCCGTGGTCGTTCACCCGGACCTGCACCAGTGAGCTGTCGCAGATCAGCGCCGTCCTGCCCGATCTGCAGAACGACGTCACGCAGGTGCTGGCGGTCTCGTGCGACGCGATGTTCACCCAGCGGGTGTTCGCGGAACAGCAGGCCCTGCGATACCCAGTGCTGAGCGACTTCTGGCCACACGGCGCGGTCGCCAGCGCGTACGGCGTCTTCGACGAGCGGATCGGCGCCGCGGTGCGGGGCAGCTTCGTGATCGACCGATCGGGGTTGCTGCGGTGGTCCGTGGTGAACCCGGTCGGGGAAGCGCGCGACCTCGCCGAGGCGCAGGCCGCCCTGGAGTCACTCGGCTGACGCGGCGGTGCCCACCGGATCACGCTCGAGGAAGAAATTCGCCGGTTCTCGGTACGGACTGACGTACGCGGGTGTTGGATTTACGCCGGGTGGTCGCCGGTGATCCGAGACACCGGCGGCCACCCCTACTTTTGCCCTGCGACGCCGGGGGTCTACCGGCGGGCGGCTCCGTATCGGGCTGCGCCCAAGGGCGGTGGACTACCCTGTGCCGGTCTCGGGCGCATAGCTCAGCGGGAGAGCACCTCCCTTACAAGGAGGGGGTCGCAGGTTCGATCCCTGCTGCGCCCACAAAAGGGGTTCTGACCTGCGGAAACGCCGGTGTCGGCGGTAGGTCGTATGGTGCTACAGCGTTCCTAGTCCACCTATCTCGGAGCCGAGGCGACCCCATGGACGACGACCTGTTCGCGCCGTTGCTGGACTCGTGGGTGCTCGCGCTCGAGGCGGAGCGGAAGTCGCCGCGGACGGTGGGTAACTACCGCGACGGCCTCGAGCTGTTCGCCCGGTGGCTGCGCGAACATGGCGACGCGGACCCGCTGGTGGTGACGCCGGCGACCTGCCGGGAGTGGCTGCGCCACCTGGACCGGACGCGGTCGGCATCGACGGCGCGGACCCGGTGGGTGGCGCTGCGGCAGTTCTACGCATGGCTGGCGGCAGAGGGGGAGGTCGCGTCCTCGCCGATGGAGTTGGTGAAGCCGTCGGCGGTGCCGGATCGGCCCGCGAAGATGCTGTCGGCGGAGCAGCTACGCCAGGTGCTCGCTGGCTGCGAGGGGCCACGGTTCGTGGACCGCCGCGACCTGGCGCTGATCCTGCTGTACGCCGACACCGGCGCGAGGCTGTCGGAGGTCGCGGGCCTGAGGTTGGTGACGTCGACCTGCGCGAGCGGACGGCGACGGTGACCGGGAAGGGTGAGCGAGTGCGGGTGCTGGCGTTCGGTGCGCGTTCGGCGCGGGCGCTGGATCGCTATATCCGGGTTCGCGGCCGGCAGCGGACGGCGCACCTGGGCCGGCTGTGGCTGTCGGGGCGGGACGGCCGGGCGCTTAACGCGGAGGCGGTCAAGAAGATGCTGCGTCGCCGCGGTGAGGACGCCGGGGTGCGGTTGCACGCCCACATGCTGCGGCACGGGTTCGCGGACGCCTGGCTGCGCGCCGGCGGGTCGGAGGGGGACCTGATGGAGCTGGCTGGGTGGCGATCGCGGCAGATGCTGCAGCGGTACGCGGCGGCGACACGGTCGGAGCAGGCGCGGGAGGCGCACCGGCGGCTGTCGCCGATGGACCGCCTTGACGATTCCCGGTGAGGCCGCGTATTACTTGACAACGACTCATGTTCTGCAATCCTTGACATACGTCAACGGAAAGGGCAGACTCGATGAGCGACCGGCCAGGCAAGGAGATCCCGAAGGAGTTCCGCGAGGTCGTGGCGGACCAGGTGGAGGCGCTGGGTTGGCGGTACGACGCATCCCGCAAGGGCCACCCGATGCTCTACCCGGCCGACCGGTCACTCGGCGGGCGCGCGGTTCCCACCACGCCGAGCGATGTCCGAGGCTGGCGCAACTTCGTGGCGTGGGTTCGCAGATCAGGCGGCGAGTGGCCGCCGAGAAGGAGGCGATGATGCGGGACTGGTACTCGGTGCACGTCGAGGCCCGCGGCGAACCGGCCGCGGTGCCCGACGACGCACTCGACAAGCTCGCGGACTCGCTGGTCGACCATCACGGCAGCGCAGGCGCCAACGAGCGCAGCTGGAGCGCCACGATCTCCGTACAGGCACCCACGCCTGTCGATGCCGCCCGGCAGGGTCAGGACCTGCTGCTCCGCCTTACCGACAAGGCCGGCCTGCCGGCATGGCCGGTCGTGCGCGTCGAAGCCGTACACGAGGACGTGCTGGCCCAGGAGCTCGAGCGGCCGAATCTGCCGGACCTGGTGTCGGGGCCCGAGGCCGCGGAGATCCTGAACGTGACCAGGCAGCGGCTGCACCAGCTGGCCGCGACGCACTCGCGGTTCCCGCGGCCGCTGTACGAGCTCGGTGCGGGGAAGCTGTGGCACCGCGCGGCGATCGAGCGGTTCGCCGAGACGTGGAACCGCAAGCCCGGCCGGCCGAAGGCGGCAGTCGCTATGGAGGCGACCAGCACGCTGAAGGTGGATGAAACGGCCTGATGGGTTACGCGTGGTCGGGCTACAGCAGACGCGTGGTCGAGGTGCGATGGATCGACGACGACAGTGAAGACGTCTTCCCTGCGTTCATCCGAGGTGTGAAGAACATCCCGGGCGCCACCATCCTGCCCGTAGCGAGTGGAGGGCAGCCACTCGGTGCGATGGTGGCCGGCATCGGGGAGAACACTCACTGGGTTCAGATTGAGGGCCCACCGACGCAGCTCATGGTGGCGTTGATCGCCCTCCGCCAGCTCTGCGATGAGACGTTCCCGCGAGTCGGTAGTGAAGACTGACATCTCCCCGCTCAACCGTCTCCGTGCCGGGACGAAGAAACCGCCCCCGCTCGACCGGCAAGGGGGGCCGGGAGCGGGGGCGGTGCTGAAGAAAGGCGTGGCTGCGCCGTGTCATTCGAGACGGCAGGAGCGGCGGATGGGAGCGTGCAGCGGACCGGCTGGCAGCGAGGTGGCTCATAGGCCTCGACCGGCTCGTCGACGTACTGCGCTGGGCGCGTTCGCGCGGCGAGGCCGCCGAGGACCTGTGGGTCACGCTGCACCTGTTGGATGCTCGGCTCGCTGGTCTGCACCCGTCAGAGCGGGCTTACATCAAGCGAAACCTAGGAGAGTCATGAGGACCTGGTGCGCCGCGGCGGCGACCGTCCGTGCTCGCCGCCCTCGCCGGCTGTGGGGCTGGCGGACCCTCGCCTGAGGAACAGGCGAAGGGGGAGCGTGCTGCCGAGCGTGCCGCGGAACAGCGGGCGGAAGAGCGTGCCGCGAAGCGTGCCGCGGAACGTGCCGCGGCACAGCGAGCGGCCCAGCTGCGGGTGTTTCGCCAGTGTGAGCAGCAGATGGCCCCACTGCTGGACGCTCTGTCGGAGGTGGACTCGCGTCTTGACACCGGGCTGACGAACCCTGACTACGGGACGGCCTTAGGCGACGTGTCGGTGGAGTACAACAAGCTCGAGCTCGACCGGCTATCCGATCAGTGTGTGGACGAGGTCGGCGTGGCGCTCGAAGACGCGTTCAACGCCTACATCGAGGCAGGGAACCGCTGGGACCGATGCATCGAGGACACCTACTGTGACGTCGACCTAGACGCGCTGCCACAGATGCGCAGGCAATGGTCAAAGGCCTCAGACCTGATAGCCGATGCTCGCTCAGGGCTCGAGGGACTAGATCCTCGGAAGGCTCGGTGATGACGGCGCTTGGCCGCGCCGTCCTGGACTTCGAGGCCGAACACCCGCACTGGGCAGTATCTGGGTGCGAAGGAGGCGGCGATCCGGGAACGGTTCGACTTCTCCGCGGTGCGCTACCACCAGATCCTGCTGGCGCTGCTGGACGACCCGGAGGCGCTGGCGTACGCCCCGCAGACCGTGCACCGGGTGCGCCGGCTCCGCGACCTGCGGCGCGCTGCCAGGCGTGCGGCCTTGTGAGCACCTCTTTATGCGACAACGCTGCCCTCGTGGAGGACGTTTCCGCAGATCGGTACAGCGCATATCCGTCGCTCCCTTACAAGGAGGGGGTCGCAGGTTCGATCCCTGCTGCGCCCACGGGCCGATGCCCTGCGTAAACGGCTTCTGACGTGCGCTAATGCGTACCTCGCGGCTCGGGGCCAACGAGGCGCGGTAGGGCGCGGCGAGCCCTTCCGTAGGGCTCGCGTAGGGCTCGGGCGCAGCGCACGTGGCGGGTCCGTCGGTTCCCGTCCAAGGCGCCCGGCGAGCTGCGCCCACTCTGTGGGTGCGCCACGGTAACGTTCGGTCGCAGCTGGTGACGGCCAGTCGTGGCGCCGAGGCGGTGTCACACCGACGTCCCGCAGAGGAGAAGTGACGAGCTCGCTCGCCAAGGTGTACCGCACCCGCCTGGGAGCGATGTACCACGGCGACAGCTTGGAACTTCTGCACTCTCCCTGCGGGACGAAAGTGTCAACCTCATCCTGACCTCGCCGCCGTTCGCCTTGACCCGTAGGAAGGAGTACGGCAACCATCCCGAGGACGAGTACGTCGGGTGGTTCGAGACCTTCGCGGAGCAGTTCAAGCGCGTGCTTCGGGAGGACGGCAGCCTAGTCATCGACCTCGGCGGGGCTTGGATGCTCGGTTCGCCAACGAGATCGCTATACCAGTACAAGCTGCTCATCGCCTTGGTGGAGAAGTTTGAGTTTCACCTCGCTGAGGACTTAGAGACGAACCTCCAGGAGCTCAACTACAGCCCGTTGTTCTACGAGCCCGACAACATGCTCGACTTCCCGAACACCAACTCCTCGGATGACTACCACGGCTTCTGCAAGAGCAACGAACTGCGCCGGCACCCGGCTAGGTTCCCGCGCG
>JALYMZ010000286.1 GCA_030773435.1 Actinomycetota bacterium
CACAGCAGCAGCGCGGCGTGACGGAGAAGGGGCGGAGGGACTCAGCCCTGGGCCTTCTGCGGGAGGCCGAGGTCGCGGTAGCGCCGCAGCCGCCGGCTGAGCCTTCGGTCGCGCGGCTGCCGGAGGAGCGCCGTCAGCTCGTGGCCGAGCACGTCGCCGACCCGCCGGCAGAAGGGCTCTGGTTCCTCGGCCGCGTCCGGCAGTTCCTCGACGATGCGGTCGACGATGCGGTGGCGCAGCAGGTCCAGCGAGCGGACCTCCTGCTGCTCGGCCATCTCTGCGGCGTGCGCGGTGGTCCGGTGCACGATGGCGCTGGCCCCCTCAGGCGGCAGCGGGGAGAGCCAGCTGTGCTGGGCGGCCACGACTCGGTCGGCCGGCAGCAGGGCGAGTGCGCCGCCGCCCGATCCCTGACCCAGCAGCAGGGTCAGGGTCGGCGCGTCCAGGTTCACCAGGTCGGCCAGGCAGCGGGCGATCTCGCCTGCCAAGCCGCCCTGCTCGGCCTCGACCGACAGTGCCGCTCCGGGCGTGTCGATGGCCGTCACCAGGGGTAGCCGCAGCTCGGCCGCGAGGCGCATCCCGCGCCGGGCCTCGCGCAGCGCCTCCGGCCCCAGCGGCCGGTCGGCGGTCTGCCCGCGCCGGTCCTGTCCGAGGAACACGCACGGCGCCACGCCGAAGCGAGCGAGCGCGATCAGCAGTCCAGGGTCCGACTCGCCCTCACCGGTCCCGTGCAGCGGTACGACGTCGCTCGCGGCGTACCGCAACAGCCGCCGCACTCCCGGCCGTTCGGGTCGGCGCGAGCGCGTGATGGACTCCCAGGCCGGCACGTCGGCCAGCCGCGGCACGTCGGGAGGCGCGCTGCTCGGCACCGCGGTCCGGTCGGCGCACAGCACGTTGAGGGCGCGGTCGAGGATCTCGGCGATCTGCTCCGGAGCCACTACCGCGTCGACGAGCCCGTTGCGGAACAGGTTCTCCGCCACCTGGACGTCGTCGGGGAACGGTCGGCCGTACAACGCCTCGTACACGCGGGGGCCGAGGAACCCGATCAGCGCGCCGGGCTCGGCGACCGTGAGGTGACCCAGCGAGCCCCACGAGGCGAAGACGCCGCCGGTGGTCGGGTGTCGCAGGTAGACGAGATAGGGAAGCCCGGCGGCCTTGTGCGTGGTGATCGCGGCGGAGATCTTCACCATCTGCACGAACGCGACCGTGCCTTCCTGCATCCGGGTGCCCCCAGACACCGGAGCGGCCAGCAGCGGCAGCCGTCGCGCGGTAGCCCGCTCGATCGCGACCACCAGGCGCTCGGCGGCGGCGACGCCGATCGACCCGGCGAGGAAGCCGAACTCGCAGGCCAGCACGGCGACCCGACGCCCGCGGATGGTGCCCTCGCCGGTCAGCACGGCCTCGTCGAGACCGGTACGCTCCCGGGCTCGGGCCAGCTCGGTGGCGTAGCTCTGCGACGTCACGACCGGTGGCAGCGCGGTGTCGTCCCAGCCGCCGAAGGAGCCGTCGTCGAGCACCAGGTCGATGAGCGCGCGGGCGTCGAGACGGGAGGTCATGGCCGGTCGGCCCTGTCCGCGGCCCCGCCCGCCGCGTCGTCGGCTGCGCCGTCGCGCTCGTCGAGCCAGGCACGGACGACGTCGTTGTGCTCGCCGAGTCGCGGCGGGGGACGGTGGTCGGCCCGCGCCTCGGCGAACGTGTTGCCGTCGAAGCGCAGCGGCGGGCCCGGCAGCGTGATGCGACCGACCGAGCCGTGCTCGACCTCTACCACCAGGCCCTGGGACAGGGTCTGGTCCCACGAGTAGACGTCGTCGAGCCGGCGCACCTTGCCGGCCGGTACTCCGGCGTCGGCGAGCAGCTCGAGCCAGTGCTCGGCGGAGTGCTCGGCGAACGCAGCCTCGATGGCGGCGGTGAGGTCCTCGCGGTGGGTGACCCGGAGCCGGTTGGTGGCGAACCGCTCGTCCTCCGGGTCGACGCCTGCGAGCGGAGCGAACCGCTGCCACAGCGCGTCGCTGCCCACGGCCACCTGCACCGGTGCGTCGGCGGTGTGGAACAACCCGTACGGCGCGATGGAGGCGTGGTGGTTGCCGATCGCCTGCGGCACCTCGCCGGCGACCGTCCACCGGGTGCCCTGGAACGCGTGGACGCCGACGATCGCCGCGAGCAGGCTGGTGCGGACCACACGGCCGCGGCCGGTGCGGCTCCGCTCGTGCAGCGCCGCCAGCACGCCGAAGGCGCCGTACATGCCGGCCAGCAGGTCTGCGATCGGCACCCCGACCTTGGTCGGCTCGTCGGGGGCCGGCCCGGTCAGGCTCATCAGCCCGGCCTCACCCTGCGCGATCTGGTCATAGCCGGCGCGGCCGCCTTCGGGGCCGTCGTGCCCGAAGCCGGTGATCGACAGGACCACCAGCCCAGGGTTCAGCTCCTGCAGCCGCTGCACCGAGAACCCGAGCCGGTCGAGCACCCCCGGGCGGAAGTTCTCCAGCAGCACGTCGGCGTGGCGCACCAGCCGGGTGAGCAGCTCCTTGCCGTCCGCGTTCTTCAGGTCGGCCGTGACCGACTCCTTGTTGCGGTTGCAGGACAGGAAGTACGTCGACTCGTGGTCGTCCTCCGGGCCGACGAACGGGGGGCCCCAGTGTCGGGCGTCGTCGCCGTCGGGTGACTCGACCTTGATCACGCGGGCCCCTAGGTCGCCGAGCATCATGCCGGCATGCGGGCCGGCCAGCGCCCGGGTGAGGTCGACGACGACGACGTCGGAGAGCAGGTCGGCCATGGCGCACGCCTTCGGAGTCGGCTGCGGGGAGCGGTCCTTCGACGTCATCCCCCGCTGTGTCACGGCTAGACATGCAACGTCCGTGATGTCGCATGGCGCCCCTACGGCCGGGTGGCCGCGGCCGCGCTGACGCGGTCAGCCGGTGACACTGCCGCCGATCGCGCGGCTGTGGCCGCGGAACTCCGCGACCACCTCGTCGTCGCGGCGCACCGTGACGTCGTAGATCCCGGATCGGCCGCGGCGCACGCGCTCCCGCGCGTCTGCGACGAGCGTGTCGCCGACCTGCACGGGAGCCAGGAAGGTGATGTCGCACGACGCCGCCACGGCGCGCTGGTCGTAGCTGTTGCACGCGAACGCGAACGCTGAGTCGGCCAATGCGAAGACGAAGCCACCGTGGGCGATCCCGTGCCCGTTCGTCATGTCTTCCCGCACCGGCATCGCGATCACCGCGTGCCCCGGCGCGACCGACACGAGGTGCATTCCCAGGCCGCGGGACGCCGGGTCGTCGGCCCACATGGCCGCGGCACACCGTTCGGCGGTCTCCTGCGCGCCGGAGGACCCGTTGCTCACCGGCCCAGTTCCTTCACGAGCATCGCGGCGACCTTGCCACCCGGCCGGCCGAGCCGGCCGACCTCGACGAACCCGCGGGCGTCGTGGAACGCCAGCGACGCGGCGTTGGGCGGTTCCGCGTCGACCTCGCAGGCCAGCCGTCGGTACGGTGCCGCGAGCTCCTCGGCCGCGTCGTAGACGAGGGCGCCGATGCCGCGGCGCCGGTACGGTGCGCCCACGGCGATGCGGTCGAGGTAGACGAACTCCTCGCCGTACCGCTGCTGGAACCACCCGAAGTTCGCCGAGTCGTAGGGCGCGTCCGGAGCGAACAGCAGCACGAAGGCCGCCACCTCGCCGTCCACCTCCACCACGTCGGCGCGCACGGCGACCCTCCGCAGCGCCGCCAGCCGGTTTCCGTCCAGCGGGCTCAGTGCGGCGACCGACTCGGCGTTCAGGTCGAGCACCGCGGCGCTGTCGGCGTCGGTCATCGCGCGCAGGAGCACAGGTTCAGCCTGGCACAAACGGCCGTGACAGACTGGCGGCGTTCACGTCCGTCAGCCGTCACAGCCGCCGGTGCGGCGGCCGGGAGGAGCCGTCATGAGCCAGGTGGAGCGCTGCGCGGAGCTCGAGACACGACACCGGCCGCTGCTGGAGCAGGCCGTGCAGGCCATCCGCGCCCGCACCTACTTCTCCGCCTATCCCGAGTCGCCGAGCCCGCGGGTGTACGGCGAGACGGCTGCCGCGGAGGGCAAGGCGGCGTTCGAGGCCTGGCTGGGTCAGGAGTTCCCGCTGTCGACGCCGGGGTCACAGGGCACGGTGGCGAGCGAGAAGTCGCCGTACGGCCTGGCCCTCGACGTCGCCTACCCGCGGGTGCGCGCCGACGCCCTCGACAGGCTGCTCGGCAGTGCTCGCGCCGGCATCCCGGCCTGGCGGGACGCGGGGCCGCACGTGCGCACCTACGTGTGCATGGAGATCCTCACGCGTCTGCACGACCGGATCTTCGAGCTGGCCAACGCGGTGCAGCACACCTCGGGCCAGGCGTTCGTGATGGCGTTCCAGGCGGGCGGGGCGCACGCGCTCGACCGCGCGCTGGAGGCACTGGCCTACGCGTACGACGAGATGACCCGGCACCCGCAAACCGTCGTCTGGGAGAAGCCCGGTCGCGGGGAGCCGATCCGGCTGGAGAAGACGTTCACCGTCGTCCCCCGCGGCGTGGCGCTGGTGATCGGCTGCAACACCTTCCCGACCTGGAACTCCTGGCCCGGGTTCTTCGCGTCGCTGGTGTGCGGGAACCCGGTCGTAGCGAAGCCACACCCGCAGGCGGTGCTGCCGCTGGCGATTACCGTGCAGCAGGCCCGCGAGGTGCTCGCCGAGCACGGGTTCGACCCGAACCTGGTCACGCTGGCCGCGGAGGACCCCGCCGACGGGCTCGCCGCGGTGCTCGCCACCCGGCCGGAGGTGCGGCTGGTCGACTTCACCGGCTCGAACGCGTTCGGCGACTGGCTGGAGGAGCACGCCCGGCAGGCGGTCGTCTTCACCGAGAAGGCCGGGGTCAACACCGTCGTGGTCGACTCGACCGACTCGTTCGCCGGGATGTGCGGGAACCTCGCGTTCTCCTTCGCGCTGTACTCGGGCCAGATGTGCACGGCGCCGCAGAACGTCTTCGTGCCGGCCGGCGGCATCGAGACCGACGAGGGCCACAAGGCCTTCGACGAGGTGGCCGCCGGGATCGCGGCTGCGCTGGAGCGGCTGGTCGGCGACGAGAAGCGGGCGGTCGAGCTGCTCGGCGGCATCGTCAACGACGGTGTGCTGCGGCGTCTGGAGTCGCTGCCGGAACGCGGTCGGGTGGTGCTGCCGTCACGCGAGGTCAGGCATCCTGAGTATGCCGATGCGATGGTGCGCACGCCGACCCTGCTCGCGATCGGCGCTGACGACATGGACATCTACGGCTCGGAGTGCTTCGGCCCGGTGTCCTACCTGATCGCGACCGCGGACACCGAGCAGTCCGTGGAGCTGATGCGGCGTACCGTCACCGAGCACGGGGCGATGACGGCGTCGGTGTACTCGACGTCGGAGCAGGTGGTAGCGGCGACTCGCTCGGCCGCGCTCGACACCGGCGTGGCGTTGAGCGAGAACCTCACCGGCCAGGTCTATGTCAACCAGTCGGCGGCGTTCAGCGACTTCCACGGCACCGGCGCCAACCCGGCCGCGAACGCCTCGTTCACCGACGGGGCGTACGTCGCCAGCCGGTTCTGGATCGTGCAGTCCCGCCGGCACGTCTGAGAGGCGGGGCACGGACCGGAGACCTCGGCTGTCGTCACCTCGTGACAGGTCAGGAGGGCTGCCCACGGCCCGAGGCTGGTCGGAGCGGCGCACCGGGCACGAGAGCGCGGTGTCCCGTCCGGTCCGGCACCTCGTCGGCGCCTCAGGTCACGCGGTGACCGTCATGGACCGCAGGACGCGGGCGGCGAGCTCGGCGTCGCCGTGGACTCGGACGTCGAGGGTGTCGGGATCGCGACGCCCGGTGCTGAGCACGGTGAACGCCTCCGTGTCCATGGTGAGACGCGTGGTCGGGTCGGTCGGTGGCACGTCGAGGGCGGTCCCTCGACGGTCGGCGCCGACGCCGACGGTGAACGTGGCCGCCACCGGCCCAGTCACGTCGACCACCGTGGTGGAGCCCGGCGGCGCTGACGCCCGCTTGGCGACGACCATCGGCAGCGCCGCGCCGAACACCGTGGTGGCCAGCCGCGCGCCGGGGGAGTCCAGGTTGCCGGGCCGGCGGACGGCCCGCCGGATGTCCTGCTCGTGCACCCACAGGTCGATGGGCCGGTTGCGCAGCAATGTCTGCCAGTCCCAGCCGATGCCTCCGGGGGCGACCGGCGGCCTGCCGGTCGGGTCGGTCGGCGGGTCCGCAGCCAGCTGCCGCTCCCGGCGATGCACCGCGTCCTCGAACTCGGCCACCAGCTCCGCCGGGCGCCGGCCACGGCGGGCCAGGACTCCCCGCTCGGTGTAGCTGCTGGTGACCTCGCGACCGTCCCCCAGCACCGCCGTCCGCTGCGCCGACCGCGTCAGGTGCGCCGGGTCGGCGTCGGCCAGCTCCGACTCCAGCGCAGCGAGGTGAGCCACGACGTCGCGTACCGACCACAGCGGGCAGTCGGTACGGCGGTCCCAGTCGGCATGGTCGAGTTCGGTGAAGAGGGCGAGGAGGTCGGTGGCGCACCGTCGCCACACCGCGATGTACGTCTCCAGCAGATCCACGCGGTGACTCTAGAGGGCAGCGCCCACCATTCACCCGGCCGGCGGCCTACGGTGCCCGTCCGCCGGGCTGCGGCGCCGCCGCTCAGGAGCATTTTGTACGCCAGAGCGCTGATTCCCTCACGAGCGCCCTCGCCCAGCGGTTCGGCTACGAGCGTGCGACCGCTCGCTGCCCGCGAACCCGGTGCGGGCCAGGCCACGTCGCCGTACCGAGGACGACGTCCGCCCGGCTACCCTGGGTCCACTGATCGGCACGGCCCGCGCCGATCCGGAGACGGCAAGCTCACCGTCCGGTACCTCGCAGAGTCGGGGACTGGAACGAAAGGCGACGCACATGGCCCGTACCGGGGTGGTCGGCGCCGGTCGCGTCGGCGCTGTCTTGGCTGCCGCACTCCGCGGCGCCGGGCGCGACATCGTGGCAGTCGGCGGCGAGTCCGTCGCCACACGCACCCGGATCGAGACACTGCTGCCCGGCGTGCCGGTCCTGAAGCCGTCCGCCGTCGCACGGGGCTGCGACCTGCTCCTGCTCGCGGTCCCCGACGACGCCTTGAGCAACGTGGTCGCGATGCTGTCGGCCGCCGGAGCGATCCACTCCGGCCAGTACGTCGTCCACACCAGCGGCCGGCACGGCGTCGCCGTGCTCGCGCCGGCCGCCGAGGTCGGCGCCCATGTCGCCGCCATGCACCCGGCGATGACATTCACCGGCACCGACGTCGACCTCGCCCGGCTGCCCGGCTGCGTTTTCGGCTGCACCACCGCAGACCCCAGCGCCCGCCGCGTCGTCGACCGGCTGGTCGCCGACCTGCGAGGCCGCAGCATCTGGGTCGACGAGCAGCACCGGGTGCTCTACCACGCCGCGCTCGCGCACGGCGCCAACCACCTCGTCACGCTGGTCAGCCAGGTGGTCGACCTGCTGCGGGTCAGCGGGGTCGACGACTCGGCCGCGACGCTGCGCCCGCTGCTGCAGGCTGCGCTCGAGAACGCCCTCACCTACGGCGACGCCGGACTGACCGGGCCGATCGTGCGCGGTGACGTGGACACCGTCCGGAGGCACCTGGCCGTGCTGCGGGAAACCTCGATGGAGGCGCTCGACAGCTACGTCGCCATGGGCCGGGCCACGGTCCAGCACGCGGTCCTCGACGGTCGGTTGGCGCCGGCCAGGGCGGCGGCGATCGCCGAGGTTCTCGACGACGCACGGGTTCGGCTGTCGTGATGGCTGCGACCGTCACCCCCACCGTGGTGGGCCGCGCGGTGGACCTCACCGCCATGCTCACCGCCGCACGACTGCGAGGGTCCGTCGCGCTGGTGCCAACCATGGGAGCGCTGCACGAGGGTCACCGCGCGCTGCTGTGCCTCGCCCGCGACCACGCCGCCACGGTGGTGGCGTCGATCTTCGTCAACCCGACGCAGTTCGCCGCCGACGAGGACCTGGCCCGCTACCCCCGGACGCTCGACGCCGATCTGGACCTGTGTGCGGACGGCGGCGTGGACGTGGTCTTCGCCCCACCCGACCGGGAGGTCTATCCCAGCGGCCCACCGACCGTCACCGTCGACCCCGGGCCGCTCGGGACCCAGCTCGAGGGCGCCGCCCGCCCGACCCACTTCCGTGGGGTGCTGACCGTGGTCGCGAAGCTCTTCGGGCTCGTCCGTCCCGACGTGGCGGTCTTCGGCGAGAAGGACTACCAGCAGCTGCTGTTGGTCCGGCAGATGGTGCGCGACCTGGCCATCGGCGTGCGCGTGGTGGCCGGCGCCACCGTCCGCGAGGCCGACGGGCTGGCGCTGTCCTCCCGGAACCGCTACCTGTCGCCGGCCGAACGGGTACGTGCCCGGGTGCTGTCGCAGGCGTTGTACGCCGGCGCGGCCGCAGGTCCGGCCGGAGCCGATGCGGTGCTCGCCGCCGCGTCCGCCGTACTCGAGGCAGGCGCCGTCGACCTGGACTACCTCGAGCTGCGTGCTCCGGACCTGTCCCCGGCGCCGACCTCCGGACCTGCGCGGCTGCTCGTCGCCGCGCGGGTCGGCTCGACCCGCCTCATCGACAACGTGCCGGTGACACTGACCGGCGTCCCCGAGTCCGGCAAGGAGTGACCCGATGCTCCGCACCATCATGAAGAGCAAGATCCACCGGGCCACGGTGACGCAGGCCGACCTGCACTACGTCGGCTCGGTGACCGTCGACCCGGACCTGCTCGACGCAGCCGACATCCTGCCGGGCGAGCTCGTGCACATCGTCGATGTCACCAACGGTGCCAGGCTGGAGACCTACGCGATCGCCGGTGAGCGCGGCTCCGGTGTGGTCGGGATCAACGGCGCTGCGGCCCGGCTCGTGGCCCCGGGCGACGTCGTCATCCTCGTCTCCTACGCGCAGATGAGCACCGAGGAGGCGCGAACGTTCGAGCCGCGGGTCGTGTTGGTCGGCGCGGACAACGCGGTTGCCGAGAGCGGGGCCGACCCGGCGGCAGCGCCTCCCGGCAGCGGGCTGGTGCGCGGCGATCGAGCCGCCGGCGTGCGTGGATGAGAGCACCACCGGTTCCAGACGACGCACGGGTGCCGCGGCGGCTGCGCGCGCCGGCTCCGGGATGGACGGTCGAGGCCGACGTGGTGGTCATCGGCTCCGGGATCGCCGGCCTGACCGCGGCGCTGCGGGCGAGTGAGACGCGCAGCGTCCAGGTGGTGACCAAGGACATCCTGTCCGCCGGTTCCACCCGCTGGGCGCAGGAAGGGATCGCAGCGGCGGTCGGACGGGGCGACAGCCCTGGGCAGCACTTCGCCGACACGCTGGCCGCCGGTGCCGGGCTCTGCGACGCGGCGGCGGTACGCACGCTGGTAACCGAAGGTCCGGCCGCGGTACGCGAGCTCATCGACATCGGCACCCGCTTCGACCGGTCCCAGGACGGCGCGCTCGCCTTGGCCCGTGAGGGCGGGCACCACCGCCACCGGGTCGTGCGCGCCGGTGGCGACGCCACCGGCGCGGAGATCCAGCGAGCCCTCGTCGCCGAGGAAGAGCCGCCGCCGTGGCGTCTGCCGGTGAAGCAGGAGCAGACCCACGCTGACCCCGGGCTGGTCGACCCGGATGTCGTAGCCGCGCTGCAGCAGCGGATGACCGAGGAGGCCGGTGTCCTCCGCACCGCTTGCGGGCTCGCCGACGCCACCAAGACGGTCGCCGAGCTGGCGCGGGACACCGGGTCCGCACCGGGCACCGAGGCGTGGGAGGCGACCAACCTGGTCAC
>JALYMZ010000287.1 GCA_030773435.1 Actinomycetota bacterium
TGCTCGACCGTGAGGAGTCCGCCGACGCCCTCGTGGACGCGCGGCGGCGCAACGTGGGCGTCCAGGTCGTCATGGACAAGGACATCTCGACCCGCCAGAGCCGGCGGCTCAAGCGGATCTTCAACCGGGACAACACGGTGATCGACCCGCTGACCGGTGAGCCGAAGTCCTACACGGCGCCGAACCGCGGTGGCGACCCGACGTGGAGCCCCGGACGCGACAACAGCTTTGTCGTGCAGTGCGACGGCAGCTGCCGCGGCGACAAGACGCAGAAGAACCTGCACACGAAGTTCTACGCGTTCTCCGAGACGGGGACCGCAAAGAACGTCGTCATGGTGAGTTCCGCCAACCTCAACAAGGGCGGTGCGCGACTCGGGTGGAACGACATGTTCACGGTGGTCCAGGAACCCGAGATGTACGACAAGTACGCGCAGATTCACGCCGAGATGTCCCGGGACAAGGCCGACGGCGACACCTACGTCGTGCAGCAGGTGGGTCCGTACGAGAGCCGGTTCTTCCCGCTGCAAAGGCCCAGCAAGAGCACCGACCCCACGTATCAGGCGCTGTCGAACGTCAAGTGCCGAGGGGTCACCGACGGCGCCGGGCGCAACGGCCGCACGCTCATCAACGTCTCGATGTTCTGGTGGGCGCGCACGCGCGGGATCTACCTCGCGCGCCGGCTGATCGAGCTCGACGGCCAGGGGTGTGACGTCCGGATCATCTACGGCGCGCCCGGCGTGACGGTGTCGGACCTGCTTCGCGAGTCGGCTCGGTCCGGCGGCGTCGAGCTGTGGGACAGCCGCTTCGACCGCAACCGCGACGGCAAGGTGGACCTGCGGGTGCACCACAAGTACCTGCTGATCAACGGCAACTACGCCGGCGACACGTCGAGCTGGCAGGTCTTCACCGGCTCCCAGAACTGGTCGGGCGGCTCCCTGGCCGGCGGGGACGAGCTGACGTTCCAGATCTCGCGCAGGGGCGCGTACGGCGACTACCTGCAGAACTGGAACTACGTTCGCGAGCACGGGATCCGCCGCCGCGTCGACAACTGAGCCGCAGGGGGCGGCGCGGCTGGCCGTCATACCTTCGCGGCGCGACGCAGGGACCGAGGCTAGCTCCCGCCGCGGCGGTGGTCATGCAGCACCAGGGCAGTGATCTCCAGCAGCACGACTCCCAGCAAGTTGAACGTCACCGCGACCCCGCTCGCGCCAGCCGCGCGGCCGGCCCGGGCGCGGTGGCGTCAGGGGGTCGACAGCAGCGAGCGCACCACCCGCAGGCCGACCGACAGCCGCGCCAGGTCCGGAGCCTCATCAGCCCAGATCTCCTCCAGGGTCGAGCCAGCCCGGCTCAGCGCAACGCCGTCATGCTCCGACCAGTGCTTGATCCGCTCCTCCGCCGGCAGTGAGGCGTCGGTCTCGGTCAGCACCTGGGCGGTGATCTGCGCGTGCACCCCGTGCAGGTCGTCCCGCAGCGCCGCACGCGCCATCGTCCGCCACCGGTCATCGCGCGGCAGTGCCAGGATGCGCTGCATCAGCGGCCCGATGCCGAGCCGCTCCCCCACCGCGAAGTGCAGCCGTGCCACGTCGAACGGGTCGTTGTCGAGGCGCCGGGCGATGTCGACGACGTCGAGCGCGGCGAACGCCGGCGGCATCGCCGCGACGCACGCGGCCAGGTCGGCCGGCACGCCGTGCTCGGCCAGCGCTTTGCGGCGCTGCTCGAAGCGCTCCTGCTCGCCGCCGCACAGCAGCCGCGGCAGCGCCGCGACGAGCTGCTGCACCCGATTGCCGAAGAAGTCGACGATCGCCTCGCTGTCCAGCGGCGAGCGCCGGTGCGCCACCAGCCAGCGGGTCGCCCGCTCGACCAGGGTGCGCACCTGCAGCCGCATCGCGATCTGGGTCGGCGCCGCTACCTGGTTGTCCAGCGCGCTGATCTGCTCGCCCAGGGAGTTGGCGCCGTAGACCTCCCGGACGACCAGGTGCGCGCGCGCCAGGTCGGCGGCGTCGGCGCCGGACTCCTGGCTGAGCCGGTGGTAGAACGTGATCCCGGCCGAGTTCACCACGTCGTTGACGACCTGGGTGACGACGATCTCGCGCCGCAGCGGGTGCTGCTGCATCTGCTCGCGGTAGCGCTGCCGCATCGGCGACGGGAAGTACCGGAGCAGGTGCCCGCGCAGGAACGGGTCGTCGGCGAGGTCAGTGCCGAGCAGGTCCTGGGCGAGCACGATCTTGGTGTAGGCCAGCAGCACCGACAGCTCCGGCGCCGTCAGCCCCTGGCCCTCCGCTCGTCGGGCCTGGATCTCCTTGCTGGACGGCAGGAACTCCAACCGTCGGCGCAGCAGGCCCGCCTTCTCCAGCCGCCGCATCCAGTCCTCGTGCACGTGGGCCAGCGGGGCCGCCTGCGCCACCGACGACGCCAGCGCAACATTCTGCTTGTAGTTGTCCTGCAGCACCAGCGCGGCCACCTCGTCGGTCATCGCGACAAGCAGCTCGTTGCGCTGCTTTGCGGTGAGGTCCCCGTCGGCGGCCACCCGGTCGAGCAGGATCTTGATGTTGACCTCGTGGTCGGACGTGTCGACGCCGGCGGAGTTGTCGACGAAGTCGGTGTTGAGCCGCCCCCCGGCGCGGGCGTACTCGATCCGGCCGAGCTGGGTCAGGCCGAGGTTGCCGCCCTCACCGACGCACCGGCAGCGCAGCTCGGCACCGTCGACACGGATCGCGTCGTTGGCCTTGTCGCCCACGTCGGCGTGGGTCTCCGCGGAGGCCTTGACGTAGGTGCCGATGCCACCGTTCCAGAGCAGGTCGACCGGCGCCCGCAGGATCGCCCGCATCAGCTCCGCTGGCGACAGCCGGTCGACCGCGTCCTCGATCCCCAGGGCCGCGCGCACCTGCGGTGACAGCGGCACCGACTTCAGGCGGCGCGGATACACCCCGCCGCCGGTGGAGAGCAGGGCGGGGTCGTAGTCCGCCCAGGTGGAGCGCGGCAGTTCGAACAACCGGCGCCGCTCGGCGTACGACGTGGCGGCGTCGGGGTCGGGGTCGAGGAAGATGTGCCGGTGGTCGAACGCGGCCAGCAGCCGCGTGTGCGTCGACAAGAGCATGCCGTTGCCGAAGACGTCGCCGGACATGTCCCCGATGCCGACGCAGGTGAAGTCCTCGGCCTGGCAGTCCACGCCCATCTCACGGAAGTGCCGGCGTACCGACTCCCACGCGCCCCGTGCGGTGATGCCCATGGCCTTGTGGTCGTAGCCCACCGACCCGCCGGAGGCGAACGCGTCGCCGAGCCAGAAGCCGTAGTCGCGCGCGATCCCGTTCGCGATGTCGGAGAACGTCGCCGTCCCCTTGTCGGCGGCCACGACCAGGTAGGCGTCGTCGCCGTCGTGGCGCACCACCCGCACCGGCGGCACCGGCCGGCCCCCGACGAGGTTGTCGGTCACATCCAGCAGCCCGCGGACGAAGGTCCGGTAACAGTCGACGCCCTCGGCCAGCCACGCGTCACGGTCGGCGGCCGGATCCGGCAGCTGCTTGCACACGAACCCGCCCTTGGCGCCCACCGGAACGATGACGGCGTTCTTCACCATCTGCGCCTTGACCAGGCCCAGCACCTCGGTGCGGAAGTCCTCGCGCCGATCCGACCAGCGCAGGCCGCCGCGCGCGACCGGGCCGAACCGCAGGTGCACACCCTCCACGCGCGGCGAGTAGACGAAGATCTCGTACGCCGGACGCGGCTCCGGCAGCGTCGGGATCGCGCTCGGCTCCAGCTTGAACGAGACGTACGGCTTGGGCGCCCCGCCGTCGGCGTACTGGAAGAAGTTCGTCCGCACCGTCGCCCGGACAACCGTGAGGTAGGAGCGCAGGATGCGGTCCTGGTCCAGGCTCGCCACCTCGTCCAGCGCCTGCACGAGGCGCTCCTCGAGGTCGTCGACCTTCGCGACGCGCGCCTCGGCGCCGGCCGGCAGGTCCCCGGAGCGTCCCGGGTCGAAGCGGGCCTCGAACAAGTCGACCAGCAGCCGGGCGATCGGCACGTTCGCGGCGAGCGCGTCCTCGATGTACTCCTGGCTGAACGGTGTACGGCCCTGCCGCAGGTACTTGGCGTAGGCCCGCAGCAGCAGCGCCTGCCGCCAGGTCAGCCCGGCAGCGAGCACCAGCCGGTTGAAGCCGTCGCTCTCCGCCTTCCCCCGCCACACCGCCATGAACGCGTCCTGGAACAGCTCCCGGGTCTCCTCCGGGAAGGCGGCGCCGGCGCGCAGCCCGAAGTCGTAGATCCAGGCGCCGCGCTGCCCGGGCCGCTGCAGCTCGTAGGGTCGCTCGTCGACGACCTCGACGCCCATCCGGGTGAGTAGCGGCAGGACCTGCGACAACGACAGCGCCGTGCCGGTGCGGTAGATCTTCAGGCGGCGTTCCTGGGCGGTGCAGTGCACCGGCTCGTACAGCGACAGCGACAGGCCGTCGTCGGCCGGCAGCTCCTCCAGCCGGCGCAGGTCGACCGCCGCCGTACGCGCCGGGAAGTCCTCCTTGTAGGCCTCGGGGAACGCCTTCCCGTAGGTGCGCATCAGCCGGGCCGCGTCCTCCTCGCCAACCAGCTCGTGCAGCGCCTGCGCGAAGTCGTCGCTCCAGGACCGCGCGGCCTCGGCCAGCCGCCGCTCGAGGTCGGCCTCGTCGAAGTCGCGCAGTGCCTGCCCGGGTGGTGTGCGTACGACGAAGTGCAGCCGCGCGAGCACCGACTCGGTGACCCGGGCGGTGTAGTCGATGGAGGTGCCGCCGAGCGTGCCGACGAGGATCTCCTGCATCCGCTCCCGGACCTGGGTGGTGTAGCGGTCCCGCGGCAGGTACACCAGGCACGACAGGTAGCGGCCGTACACGTCGGGGCGCACGAACAGCCGCAGCTGCCGACGCTCCTGCAGGTGCATCACCGCCAAGGCGATCGGCAGCAGGTCCTCGACCGGGGTCTGGAAGAGCTCGTCGCGCGGATAGGTCTCGAGGATCTCCATCAGCGCCTTGCCGCTGTGGCTCATCGGGTCGAACCCCGCCTGCTCCAGCACCGCGGCGGTCTTGCGGCGGAGCACCGGGATGCGGGTCACGCTCTCGGTGTAGGCGGTGGAGCTGAACAGCCCGAGGAAGCGCCGCTCCGCGAACGGCTCGCCGGTGTCGTCGAAGCACTTGACGCCGACGTAGTCGAGGTAGGCAGGGCGGTGCACCGTGGCCTTCGAGTTGGCCTTGGTGATGATGAGCAGCCGCTTCTCCCGGGCCTTGGCGCGCACCCGCGGCGGCAGCTTGCCGAACGACGGCGACATGTCCTGGTCGCTGCGCAGGATCCCCAGCCCGCTGCCGGGCACGGCCTTGAGCACGTCGTCGCCCTCGACCTGCTGCAGGACGTACTCGCGGTAGCCGAGGAACGTGAAGTGGTCGTCGGCCAGCCAGCGCAGCAGCTCGGTGGTCTCCTCCACTTCGTCGGCGTCGATGCCGGCTGGCGGGTCCTCGGACAGCGCGGTGACGATGTCGAGCGCCTGGCCCTGCATCTTCTGCCAGTCCTCGACCGCCTCGCGCACGTCGCGCAGCACCCTGTCGATCCCGTCCTCGATACGGTCGAGCTCCCCGCGGTTCGTCTCGCGGTCGATCTCGAAGTGCATCCAGGACTCGCGGACGACGCCGTGGCCGTCGTCGGCGCCCTCCCGCTCGGCGTCGCCCTCGGCCAGGCCGAGCAGTTCGCCGGTGATGTCGCGGCGGACCAGCAGCTGCGGGTGCACGACCACGTGGAGGGCGCGCTCCTGCCGGCTGAGCTCCATCGTGATCGAGTCGACGAGGAACGACATGTCGTCGGTGACCACCTCCACCACGGTGTGGCCCCGAGCCGACCACCCGTGCTCGTCCACGGTCGGGGTGAACGAGCGCACGGTCGCAGTGCCCTGTGGCCGCTCGGCGGCCAGGCGGTACTGGCTCATGGCGGCGCCGTAGACGTCGGCGGGTGAGCGGTCGGCGATGTCCTCCAGCGCGACGTGGCGGTAGTACACGGAGAGGAGGGCCGCCACGTCCGCCGAGCCGACCGGCCCGGGCCCGCGCCGGTTGCCCACCTGCCGCGCCGCCTGGCGGAGCAGCTCCTCCTTCGCCTCGTCCTGCCTGGTGCGCATGCCTCGACCTTAGACCTCCGCACCGGCGCCGTCAGGGCCGAACGCGGGCGCGTTCACAGCTGCGAGCGCAGCTCCCACAGCACGGGGTAGTAGCGCAGGTCCAGCCGGCTGCGCAGGTACGCCGCCCCCGAGGACCCGCCGGTCCCGGTCTTGGTGCCGATCATCCGCTCCACCATGGTGACGTGCCGGGCCCGCCAGGCCGCCGCCAGCTCGTCGTGCTGCAGCAGCGCCTCGGCCAGCTGCCAGACGTCGGGATACGTCGCCCGGTCGTGCGCAGCGGTGCGCAGCGACCCCGACAACTCCTCGGGGTCGCCGACCGCCAGGCCCCGGGAGTGCACGAACTGCACGAACGCGTCCCACAGCGTCGGCTCGGCGAGCCGGCGCTCCTGCCGCGCCGTCTCCGCCGGCGTCAGCCCACGGAAGCGGCGTACGAACGAGGGGTCCTTGGCGCCGGAGAGGAACTCCAGCTCCCGGTACTGCACCGACTGGAAGCCGCTCGCCGGTGCCAGTTTCTGCCGGAACTGCAGGAAGTCCTGCGGGGTCATCGTCTCCAGCACGTCGATCTGCTGCACCAGCACCCGCTCGATGACATGCATCCGGGTCAGCAGGTGCTGTGCGCGCCACGCCTCGCCGGCGAACATCGCGTCCCGCGCGGTCTCGGCCTCGTGCAGCAGCTGCTGGAACCACAGCTCGTAGACCTGGTGCACGGTGATGAACAGCAGCTCGTCGTGGGCCGGCGGGTCGGAGGCGAGGCGCTGGGCGTCCAGCAGCTGGCCCAGCTGCAGGTAGTTGCCGTAGGTCAGCCGGCCACCCTGCTCCCCGAAGTGCACGTCGACGCCGCCCCATTCGCCGACGACGTCGGCGCCGGCGGCGCGATCCGGTCCCGGTACTGCGGCGGCCACGTCCCGCACCCTACGCCCGCGCCGGTGACCGGCTGCCATGATGTGCGGCATGGACCTGCGCGCCGAGCTCGCCTACGACGCCCCGCCCGACGACGTGTTCGCGATGATCTGCGACCCGGGGTTTCGCGATAAGGTGTGCGCGGAGAGCGGTGCGCAGTCCTACGACGTTGCGGTCGAGCGGGTCGGGACCGGCCCGCGGGTGCGGGTGCACCGGGTCATGCCGCTGCCCGCGGACGTGCCCCACGTCGCGCGCAAGCTCGTCGGCGACTCCATCCAGATCGTGCAGACCGAGGAGTGGGGGCCGGCGCAGCCGGACGGGTCCCGCACCGCGACGCTGACCGTCGAGGTCCCGGGCAAGCCGGCCACGATGCGCGGCGCGATCCGGCTGCTCCCGCGCGGCGCCGGGTCGCAGGAGTCGGTCGAGGGTGACGTCAAGGTCAGCGTCCCGCTGGTCGGGCGGAAGCTGGAGCAGGAGATCGCCCGCGGCATCCTCGCGGCGATCGAGGTCGAGGGCGGCGTGGGCCGCGCTTGGCTGGCCGGCTTGCGCTGAACCTCGGCGTGTCGCCAGCCCGACCCGTCGGCGCGGGCTGGCACGGTGGGACGAGACCTGCCAACGATCGCACCGGAGGAACTGATGGTCCATCGCAGCGCCGCCGATGCCCAGGCGGACAACCTCATGCTCACCGGCATCACCCGGTGGTGCGACGACTGTGCCGGCGACCGCATCTTCGTCGTCCCTGACTGCGGTGACGACCCCGGCGAATGCGGCGACTACGCCTGCACCGACTGTGGCGCGGCGGTGTTCGTGGGGCTCGAGGTCGACTGGCCGCCGGGTACGCGCCGCTCGCGGGTCGCCTGACGACCGCGCTCGTCCGCCCTCGAGCACCGGCAGACTGGGCTGGTGAGGCCGGCTCAGCCGATTTCGACCACAGTCACGTCGTACGCAGAGAGGGCCGGGTCCGCCGTGGCAATCGGGACCCCGAGGTCTCGCGCCTGCGCGACCAGCAGTCGGTCGAACGGGTCGCGGTGGTGAAGTGGGAGGTCAGCCACCGCCGCCGCATGCGCTGCCGTAATCGGCACGCTCACCGCCGCGAGGTCTCGGCGTGCGGAATCGGCCCACTCGCGAACCGGCATCGGCAGGTGCAGACGATCGAGCGCCACCTTGATCGCGACCTCCCAGACCACTACGGCGGAGACCATGCGGGTGGTCTCGGGGTTCGCGATCAGCTCCTGCCACCGGCCGAGCCGCTCCGGCGTGGCCAACGCCCACAAGACGATGTGCGTGTCGAGCAGCAATCAGGTCCCCAACGGATGCGCGATCTCCGGAGGGAGCGGCGCGTCGAAGTCGTCGGCGACCACGATCCCCGGCATCGAACCGAGGCGCGGAGCCGGGCGACGCGCCGGCACCAGGGTGGCCACTACCTTGCCTCGCCGCGCGACGTCGATTTCTTCACCTGCCTCGACCCGCTCCAACAACCGAGAGAGGTGTGTCTTCGCCTCATGCACACTGACGACGGACTTAGTCATGCGACTTAGTCTAAACCGAGCGGACCGGGCTTAGCGCCCGCTGGCTCACCGCGGAAGTCACCCGATCCGTTCCCGCGTCGCGGGCAGACCACCACCAGTTCTTCCGCATCCGCGTCGCCCCTGCGAAACCGCCACGGCCAGGTGTCAGCGTGGCCAGCAAGGTGCGCGGTCAGGCGCTCGAGCTGCACCGGCGAGGGCCCGAACAGCAGCGGGACGCGCTTGAGGGACTCCAGACCCATGTGCTCGCTCCTCGCCCGCCGTTCACCCCATGTGCGGGTAGCGGTAGTCGGTGGGGCCAACGAACGTCTCCTTGATCGACCGGGTCGAGGTCCACCGCTGCAGGTTCTGCGGCGCGCCGGCCTTGTCGTTGGTGCCGGAGGCCCGCGCGCCGCCGAACGGCTGCTGCCCCACGACCGCGCCGGTGGGCTTGTCGTTGATGTAGAAGTTGCCGGCCGCGAACCGCAGCTCGTCACTCGCCCAGGCGATCGCCCGCCGGTCCTGCGCGACGACGGACCCGGTCAGCGCGTACGGCGCGAACGACTCGAGCTGGTGCACCACCGACTCGAAGTCACCGTCGTCGAAGACGTGCACGGCCAGGATCGGGCCGAAGTACTCCTTGGAAAACATCTCGTCGGTCGGGTCGCCGCCCTCGATCACCGTCGGCCGGACGAACCAGCCCGTCGAGTCGTCGCAGCTGCCACCGGCGACCACCTCCAGTGAGTCGGAGGCGCGGGCCCGCTCGATGGCCTGCCGGTGCTTGGCAAACGCACGCTCGTCGATCACCGCCCCCATGAAGTTGCCGAGGTCGGTCACGTCGCCCATCGCGATGGCGTCGACCTCGGCGAGGAAGTCGTCCCGCATCTGGCGCCACACGCTGCGCGGCACGTAGGCCCGCGCCGCCGCGGAGCACTTCTGGCCCTGGTACTCGAACGCCCCGCGCAGCATCGCCACGCGAAGCACGTCGAGGTCGGCGGAGGGGTGCGCGACGACGAAGTCCTTGCCGCCGGTCTCGCCGACGATCCGGGGATAGCCGCGGTAGCCGGCGATGTTCTCGCCAACGGTGCGCCACAAGTGCTGGAACGTCGCGGTCGAACCGGTGAAGTGGATCCCCGCCAGGTCGGGGTGGGCGAGCGCGACCTCGGACACCGCGAGCCCGTCCCCAGGGAGCAGGTTGACCACCCCGGGCGGCAGCCCGGCCTCCTCCAATAGGTCCATGGTCAGGTGCGCGGCGAGCTGCTGGGTCGGTGACGGCTTCCACAGCACGGTGTTGCCCATCAGCGCCGGCGCGGTCGGCAGGTTCCCGGCGATCGCGGTGAAGTTGAACGGCGTGATCGCGTAGATGAACCCTTCCAGCGGCCGGTGGTCGGACCGGTTCCACACGCCGGGGGAGTTCGCGACCGGCTGCTCCCGCAGGATCTGCTCGGCGTAGTAGACGTTGAAGCGCCAGAAGTCGACCAGCTCGCAGGCGGCGTCGATCTCGGCCTGCCACACGGTCTTGGACTGCCCGAGCATGGTGGCCGCGTTGAGCCGTGCCCGCCACGGGCCGGCAAGCAGCTCGGCCGCCTTGAGCAGGATGGCCGCACGGTCGTCGAACGCCATCGACCGCCACCCGGGCGCGGCCTGCGCCGCGGCCTCGATCGCGGCGCGGGCGTCGGCCTGGGTGGCGTTGCGGAGCACCCCGAGCACGTGCCGATGGTTGTGCGGCTGTACGACGGGGATCTCCGCACCGCCACCGGTCACCTTCTCGCCGCCGATGGTGGCGGTGAGGTCGACCTGGGTGGCCTGCAGCTCCTTGAGCTGGCTCTCCAGCGCGGCGCGCTCCGCGCTGCCCGGCGCGTAGGACAGGTTCGGCTCATTGACCGGCGTGGGGACCTTCGTGATCGCGTCCATGCTCACACTGTGCCACGGTGCGGTCGCGGGTCCGCACGCGGTCACGCCGACTCCTTGTCGCCGCTGAGGAGGACTTTGTACGTGGGAGAGCTGTTTTCCTCCCTAGCGCCCGCCGCGGCCGGCGGGGGGTGCGCGGCCGGCGGCCGGGCGGGGAGGTCCGGCCGACTCAGTGACGCGTCGTACCGGCACGGGAGCCGGACGCCGTCACGCCGACTTCTTCGCCGCCTTCTTGGTGGTCCGTGCCTTGGCGGCGGGCTTCTTCGCGGCGGGCTTCTTGGCCGGCGGCTTCTTGGCGGAGGGCTTCTTCGCCGTGGACTGCTTCGCCGCCGCCTTCTTCGCGGTGCCCGGCTGCTCCGCCGCCGGCGTACCCGCGTCATGGACAGCTGCTGCCTCGCCGCGGCGCTTCTTGGCGGCGTCGACCGACGCCCGCAGCGCTGCGACGAGGTCGAGCACCTGGCCGCCTTCCTCCTCCTCCGCCGCCGGCGCCTCCGGCTCCAGGCCGGCGACCTTGGCCTGGACGAGGGCCTCCAGCGCCTCGCGGTAGTCGCTGGAGTAGCGGCTGGGGTCGAACTCGCTCTCCAAGGCGGCGATGTAGGACTCGGCCATCGACCGCTCCTGCGCGCGCACCTGCACGTCGTCGGCGGGCACCGCGAAGTCGGAGGCGCGGACCTCGTCGGGCCACAGCATCGTCTGCAGCAGCAGCGCGCCGTCCTTCTCCCGCAGCAGCGCCAGCGACTCCCGCGTGCGGATCGCCACCTTGACCAGCGCGCACTGACCGGTGCTGGTCAGCGCGTCGCGCAGGAGGACGTACGGCTTGACGCCGACCCCTTCGGCCGCCAGGTAGTAGGCCTTGGAGTAGTAGAGCGGGTCCACCTGCTCGATCGGCACGAACTCCAGCACCTCGATCGACTTCGCCGTCGGCAGCGGCAGCTGGGCGAAGTCGTCGCTGTCGAGCAACACGATGCGCCCGTCGGGCAGCTCGTAGCCCTTGGCGATGTCGGAGTACGGCACCTCCTGCCCGTCGATCTCGCAGACCCGCTTGTAGCGGATGCGTCCGGAGTCTTCCGCGTGCACCTGGCGGAAGGAGATGTCGCGCTCCTGGGTGGCGGAGTAGACCTTGATCGGGATCGTCACCATCCCGAACGAGATGGTGCCCTTCCAGATGGCCTGCATGTGTCGACCTTAGTCCACCAGGTCACGGATTTCCTGGGTCGCGAACCAGGCCAGCTCGTGCGCCTCGGCGGTGTCGAGGACGAACGCGTCGTCGTCGTCCAGCGGCCCACCGCGGCGCAGCACCGCCACCGCAGCCGCCACGTCCGCGGCCGCGTCCCCGGTGTCGGCGTGCACGGCCGCCACCCGGTCCAGCGG
>JALYMZ010000288.1 GCA_030773435.1 Actinomycetota bacterium
GCCTCGTCGAGGGCGCCGACCTACCCGCCTCCCTCAGCGACGTCGTCGCCGAACACGGCGTGCTGCTCCGGCCTGACTTCGCCTTCCGCTCCCCGCAGGACGATGCCGAAGACGTCGACCCCACCGATGAGGCCGAGGCCGACGACGACGTCGATGCCAACGAGGCTGCCGCTGCCGCACCCGCAGCCGGGCAGGAAGGACCGTGGCGGCTGCTCGGCATGTGGACCCCGTGGGGCACCCACCCCCTGCGGCGGAGTGTGCAAGCAGGCTGGGCCGCCAGCCCCGTCGAGCGGCTCGCCGCACTCCTCCGCGCACGCAACGTTCCGATCGGCTTGGTCTCCGACGGGCGCTGGTGGGCCGTCGTCTGGGCCCCCCGCGGCAAGCCCGTCGGCGCCGCGGTCTGGGACGCCAGCCTGTGGAGTGAAGAGCCCGAGACCCTCGCGGCGTTCGTCGCCCTGCTCGAACGACGCCGCTTCCTCGGCGTCCCGGCCGTCGAGAGGCTCCCGGCCCTGCTAGAACGCAGCGCTAGCGCCCAGGAGGAAGTCACCACCGCCCTCGGAGGGCAGGTCCGGGCAGCCGTCGAGATGCTCGTCCGCCGACTCGACGAGCTGGACCGCAACGCCGGCGGCACCCTGCTCGACGAGATCGGCGACGACGACCTGTACGCCGGAGTCGTCACCGTCATGATGCGCGTGGTGTTCCTGCTGTTCGCCGAGGAACGCCGCCTACTCCCGAGCGACGACGCCCGCTACGACACCGCCTACTCCGTCGGACGGCTCGTCGAGCAGCTCGAGCAGCGCGCCGCCATCCACGGAGAGCAGACCCTCGAACACCGCACCGGCGCGTGGCACCGGCTACTCGCGCTCGCCCGCGCCCTGCACGGCGGCGTCGCCCACGAGGACCTGCGCCTCCCACCCTACGGCGGCGGCTTGTTCAATCCCGACCGCTTCCCGTGGCTCGAAGGACGCGACGGAACCCCGCCCCCGGTAGACGACCTCACCGTGCTGCGCATGCTCGACGCCGTCCAGTACGTCCGCCTCTACGGCGAGCGGCGCCGGCTCACGTTCCGCGCCCTGGACGTCGAGCAGATCGGCTACGTGTACGAGGGTCTGCTCGAGCTCGAGGTCCGCACCGCCATCGAGCCCGTCCTCATGCTGCGCCCACAGCGCGACGGCATCGACATGATCCCTGCCTCGGTCGCCGTCGAGGTCGTCACCGACGGGCTGCACGGCTGGGTCGCCAGCACCTACCAAGGCAAGAAGAGGGCCACCGACGCCACTCGCAAGCGCGCCACCCGGCTGCTCACTGAACCCGTCGCATCGTCGACGCCGGTCGCGCTGGAGTCGGTCCTGGAACAGGCTTTGGCCGAGAAGCTTGTCGAGTTCGCGCCGCTGCTGCGGCTCGACGAGCGCGATCGGCCCGTGCTGGTTCCCGTCGGCGGCCGGTACGTCGCCTCGAGCACCCGGCGGGCCGCCACCGGAGCGCACTACACCCCGCGGTCGCTGGCCGAGGAGGTGGTGCAGCACGCCCTCGAGCCGCTGATCTACCGGCCCGGACCGCTCGAGACGCTGGACCGTGAGGCCTGGCAGCTCCGGCCGTCCACCGAGATCCTCGTGCTGCGGGTAGCTGACATCGCGATGGGCAGCGGCGCCTTCCTCGTCGCTGCCTGCCGCTTCCTGGCCGACCGACTCGTCGAGGCCTGGGACGTCGAAGGCGACAGAGAAGCCAGCCGCGCCCTCGCGCAGCGCACCGTCGACACCGCGGACGCGGAGGTCGAAGGCGTCCTGCTCCGCGCCCGGCGGCTTGTGGCCGAGCACTGTCTCTACGGCGTAGACATCAACCCGCTCGCTGTCGAGATGGCCAAGCTCTCGCTCTGGCTAGTCACGATGGACCGCGAACGGCCGTTCGGCTTCCTGGACGACCGCCTGGTCTGCGGTGACTCCCTGCTCGGCGTAACCTCAATGCAGCAGCTCGAGACGTTGCACCTCGACCCCGCCCTCGGTCGCACGTTGCACCGCGACACCCTCGACTTCGGGGTCGGCTGGAGGGGGACGCTCGCCAGAGCCGCCGACACCCGCCGCCGCATCACCGCCACACCCGTCGTCACCGTCCGCGACGTCGAGCACAAAGCGCGGCTGCTCACGGAGGCTGAGGGGGCCGCCGCGCCGCTGCACGTCGTCGCCGACGCCTTGACTGGGGCGGGGCTCCACGCCGCGACCCTGTCCGCCGCTCAGCGTGACGCCGTCTTCCGACGGCTATTCGGCGCGATGTGGACCTACGACGCGGACCCGGACTCGCCCGCGCTCGGGCCGTTTCTCGAGTTCGTGAACGCTGGGTTGCCGGAGGGCAAGGAGGATCGGCGGCCACTGCACTGGCCCCTGGTCTTCCCGGAGATCTTCACTGACACGAACACACCTGGCTTCGACGCAGTAATCGGCAATCCGCCGTTCCTGGGCGGCAAGAAGATTTCCGGTGCGACGGGTGACGATTACCTCGCTTGGTTGGCTGCCTGGGACGGCCGCGGCATCAGGGGCAACACGGACCTGGCCGCACGATTCCTCCTACGCGCCGACGCGCTTCTCCACGACCGCGGACAGCTCGGCTACGTGTCGACCAACAGCTTGATCGAAGGGGGCACGCTAGAGGTCGGATTGCTCCAACTTGAGGCACGCAAATGGGTAGTCCGTCGAGGAACATCGGCGCATGCGTGGCCTAGTGCCAGTGCAGCTCTCGAAGTGGTCGAGATTTGGCTCAGTAAGGCCGAGGTACACGCACAAGCGGTTCTGGACGGGGAGCCAGTGCCCCGACTATCGGTCGATCTGCAGCCATACCTGCGCGAGACAGGCCGCCCCGCTGACCTGCCTGAGAACGACGGGATCGCCTTCATCGGCCACTACGTTCTGGGCTCAGGCTTCCTGTTAACCTGGGAGGAAGCGCAGGAGCTCTTGCACGCTGACCCGAGGAACACTGACGTTGTCGCCCCATTCGTGAGCGGGGCAGACCTTAATAGGCGGCCGGATGCGGGCGCTAGCCGAGCGATCATCAGTTTTCGTGAGTGGCCTGAGCGCCAAGCTCGTGCCTACGTGGAGCCGTGGAGCCGCCTAGAGCGGTACGTAAGACCTGAGCGGCAGAGCAAGAACGCGGAAAAGTACCCGCGCATGGTCCACGAGTGGTGGAAATTCTGGCAGTACAGAAGGGGCCTCGAGGAGGCCGCGGGTGACATGGAGTTCGTGCTGGCGCTGTCGCTGCACGGTGACGTCTTGCTGCCACTACGCGTACCGCGCAGGCAGGTCTTTTCGCATGGCTGCGCTGTCTTCACCAGCGATAGCTTCGGCGATCTGGCTGTCCTTTCTTCAAGCGCTCATCAGGCCTGGGCGTTGCGATACGGTACAACTATCGCGGCCACGATGCGCTACGCGGCGAAAGACGTCTTCGCGACGCTGCCTCGCCCCGACAGTTCGCCAGAGCTCGACGCGCTTGGCATGCGCCTTGATGCCCAGCGGCGCGACGTCATGCTCGGACGAGCCCTCGGCCTGACCAAGCTCTACAACCAGGTACACAGCCCGGCTATCGCCGACCCCGCGATCGTCCAGCTCCGCGAGATCCACGAGCAGATCGATCTCGCTGTCTTCGCGGCCTACGGCTGGGACGACCTGGATCCGCAGGTCGGGCACCACCCGACGAAGATCGGTACCCGCTGGACCGTCTCGCCGCAGGCCCGATTCGAGCTGCTCGACCGCCTGCTGGTCGAGAATCATCGCCGCGCGGGCCTGCAGTCATGAGTCCTGCCGGCGACGGTGGCGCGGTGATGTCGGTGGTCGCCCCTACGTTGGCGCGGACGACAGCGGATGGGGGGGCGAGGTGAAAGTGGCCGACATTGTGACTGGCTACCAGGCACGGGCCGACCTCGAGGACATGATCGAGCGCGACCTGCTCGGTCCCTGGGACGGCCCGACCGAGGAGCTGCCGGCCGGTACGACGCCGGGTGAGCGCTACCTCCTGGGCAAGCTCGTCCCGCGCCGGGCTGATTGGGAGGAGCCGGTCACCGACGCGGAGGACGCGGCTGAGGACGACGACGTCGAGGACCGGCCGGAACTAGTCGACGAGGGCGCCCTCGACCTGACCACGGACGACCAGGAGGCACAGGCGTCACCAGCAGCCGTGCGGGGACGCGCTATGGCCGCCTCCTCGATTGGGTTGGCGTTCAACGTTTCGAAGGACGTCGACTGCGTGACAGTGACCGCGTCGTGGGGTCGCTACGAGCGTGGACCGTCGGATTCACAGCTCACGGACACCGGCCGGCCGCGGACGGTGTGGCGCCGGGTTCCCGCCGGCGGCGACGTGGACGTGCCCGTGGACACCGAGGTGACCGGCTTCGGGGTGCCGGACCCGGCGCAGGATGAGGTGCATGTCCGCTGGCGGGTACGTCACCGTGACTCCCGCCGCGTGGTCGAGGTGTTCCTGCTGAACCTGCAACCGGTCCGGGCGGAGACACCCGACCGAGAGCGGCTGTTCCAGGTCGCCCTCACGGTGACCGCTCGCGACGGCGGCTCGCCGGTGTTCGTCGGTCACAACGACCCCGACCTGCCCGAGCTGCGACGCGACCCCGACGACGAGCTGCGGCTGCTGGCTCTGCAGCACCGCTCGCAGCGGCTGTTCGCGACCGGTCGGCAGTGCGCAGTCGACGCCGACGTCCGCGACGGCGAGACGCGGGCGTGGCGGCTGCAGACGACGAGCTTCCCGGCCGCGGACGTGCCGATGGTCGTGGCCGGCGACCCGGCGGACACGCCCGGTTTAGTGCTGGACATGGGACGTCTGGGAAGCCCTGACCTGCAGCCGGATGACCTCGTCCGCGCCTTGCGCCCGCTGGTCGACGGCTATCGCCGCTGGCTCGACGGGCAGGCGCCGCGCATTCACAGCGATCCGGAGGTGGCCCGGTTCGCCGACGTCGCCCGGCCGGCGTTGCAGCGAGCACGCGACGTCGCTGACCGGCTCGAGCGGGCCGTCGACATGCTCAAGGTCAACCCGCAGGCCCGCGAGGCCTTTCGCTTCGCCAACCAGGCGATGGCCCGGCAGCGCGTCCGCAGCGAGCTCGTCCGCCGACGCTTGGCCGAACCCGAGGCGGACTTAAAGACGCTGCTCGACGCGGTGGACGTGCCCGCGAACCGCAGCTGGCGTCCGTTTCAGCTCGCCTTCGTGCTGCTCTGCCTGCCAGGCCTGACCGACCCCGCACATGAGGACGCCGCCCGCGGCCCGCTGATGGACGGGCAGGCGCAGCTGCTGTTCTTCCCGACCGGAGGTGGCAAGACCGAGGCCTACCTCGGCCTGACCGCATACACGATCGCGATCCGCCGGCTGCAGGGCATCGTCGGCACCGGTCCGGAGGCCCGCGACGGCACGCAGGGCATCGGCGTGCTCATGCGCTACACGCTGCGGCTGCTCACCGCGCAGCAGTTCCAGCGCGCCACCGCCCTCGTCAGCGCCTGCGAGCTGCTCCGCCGTGAGCGCGTCGCGGCCGGCGACCTGCGCTGGGGCACCACCCCGATGCGCATCGGCTTGTGGGTGGGCGTCGGCGTCACACCGAACACCTTCGACGACGCGTTGCGCCAGCTCGAGGACGCCGCCGGCCGATCAGGGGAGGGGCAGGTCGGCGGACTGCAGCAGTTCGCCACCTGCCCGTGGTGCGGTACCGGCATCGATCTCGGCCGTGACGGCCACGCCGACCGCCAGCGCCGCCGGGTCCTGCTGTTCTGCGGCGACCAGGACGGCCGCTGCCCGTTCAGCCGCGCGCAGTCCGATGAAGGGCTGCCCGCCCTGGTCGTCGACGAGGAGATCTACCGGCTGACCCCGGACCTGCTTATCGGCACCGTAGATAAGTTCGCCGCCCTGCCGTGGCGGGCCTCGACCGCCCACCTGTTCGGGCACGTCACCACCGTCTGCGACCGGCACGGCTTCCGCAGCGCCGACACCGCCGAGTGGTGCAAGGACGGCGGACACCCGAAGGCCGGCAAGCTGTCCGGCACGCACCCCGCACCGGCGCAGCGGCTCCGCCCGCCGGACCTCATCATCCAGGACGAGCTGCACCTGATCAGCGACGCGCTCGGGTCGATGGTCGGGCTCTACGAGACGCTGGTGGACTCCCTGTGCACCCGCCAGCAAGACGGCCGGCCCGTCCGACCGGTCTTCGTCGCGTCCACTGCCACCGTCCGGCGAGCACGTGCACAGGTCCAGCAGGTCTTTGCGCGCGGACTCGCGGTCTTCCCCCCGCCGCTATTGGATGCCGGGAACACCTTCTTCTCCCGCCGCGTCGCGCCCAGCCCCGCCACGCCTGCTCGGCGTTACCGCGGGATCATGGCGCCGGGGGAGCGGCTGACCGCGGTCGAGATCCGCGTGATGACCGCACTGCTGGAGTTCGGCCAGTACCTGTACGACAAGCCCGGCTACGCGGCGGCGATGGACCCGTACATGACCGTCGTCGACTACTTCACCAGCACTCGCGAGCTCGCCGGCATGCGACGCCTGACCGAGGACGACGTCACCGACCGTCTGGGGCGGCAGGGTGCGCTGGTGCGCCGTCGGCGCCCGGTCGTGGCCGAGCTCACCAGTCGGATGGACAGCCGCAAGATCACCCAATCGCTGGCGGACCTGGAGCGCAAGTTCGACCCGGTGCAGGACAGCACCCCCGGCCAGGACGCCCTGCGGCAGCTGCGCAAGGACAACCGGGCTGAGTACGACCGCACGATTCGGCCTGGCTACCTGCGCCCGATCGACGTGCTACTTGCGACGTCCATGCTGCAGGTCGGCGTCGACGTGCAGCGGCTCGGTCTCATGGTGGTCACCGGCCAGCCGAAGAACATGGCCGAGTACATCCAGGCCAGCTCCCGCGTCGGGCGGTCCACCGCTGGACCCGGCCTGGTCTTCACGATCTACCAGTGGAACCGCCCGCGTGACCTCGCGCACTACGAGCACTTCGGGTACGAGCACGCCACCTTCGGGCGCAGAGTCGAGGGCTTGACGACCACGCCGTTCAGCAAGCGCGCGCTCGACCGCGGTCTGGCCGGAGTTCTCGTTGGCGCAATCCGGCACGCCACCGACACCGGCCTGCCGAACCTGGGCGCGCACGCCGCGCCGTTGAACGCACCGTCCGTCGAGCCGCTGCTCGAGCTGCTGCGTCAGCGTGCCGAGATCGTCGCCGACTCCGCCCCCGTCGGTCAGGAGGTCAAGGACCGGGCACGGGAGCAGCTCGACCGTTGGCTGCACAAGCGCACCACGCTGCCCGCCGGTCAGCTCGGCTACCGGGCGGACACACGCGCCGCCGCCGGGCTGCTGCGGCAACCCGACGAGGCTCCCTGGGACCGCTGGAGCGCGCCGACGAGCCTGCGGGACGTCGAGCCGGAGGTCCTGATGCAGCTGCGCCGCGACGACCCGACCTGGGTCAGCGCGCCGACCTGGGATTTCACCCCTGCCCCGCCCACCGCCGGGGGTGCGCCGTGACGGGGCCGCGCCGCGACCCGACACGCATAGGCAACGCCCGACCCAGCCAACTGATGACCACCGCCGGGGTCGGCGCCGTCGTCGACCTACCCGGCATGAGCGTCGTCGTCCGTGGCCTTGACGCCTGGGGCGCCGGAGGCATGCCTGTCAGCGAGCCGCGGCTGCTCACGCAGGTGCAGCAGGCCCTGCCCGGCGCAGGTGTCACTTCGCTACGCGCAGCACCGAGCGACCCGCAGACCGCCGACGACCCGTACACGCACGTCGGTGTCCCGGTCACCACCTTCCCCCGCTGGCTGCGCTGCCCGGCCTGTCATCAACTTCTGCCCATCGACGGCGTCGACCAGCTCGAGCTGCACCACCGCTACGGCCGCCGGCCCGACCTTGCCAGATGGGTGCACAAGCACTGCCCCCGCCAGTCCGTCGCGCCGGCCAAGCGCCGCCCGTGCATCCCTGCGCGTTTCGTCGTCGCCTGCGCCCGCGGACATCTGGACGAGTTCCCGTACGTCGACTTTCTGCACCAGACCGCGCAGAGCCCGTGCCCGGGCGCGCAGCTGGAGATGCGCGACGCCGGCAGCGTCCTCGGCCCGCGAGTCACGGTCAGCTGCACCGCGGGGTGCGGCGCGACCCGCAACATCTCCGCCGCCGCCGGCACCAAAGGCGCGGCGAACCTGCCGCACTGTCGCGGACGGCACCCACATCTGCAGACGTACGGGCCGTGCGACCAGCCGCTGAAGCTCATGGTGCTGGGCGCGTCGAACCTGTGGTTCGGCGTGACCGTGAGTGCGCTGCACCTGCCGCAGGAGGACCCGGTCGCCGGCACCATCAGCGAGCACTGGGACGTGCTGTCCGCGCTGCCCTCACCGCAGGTGATGGCCGCTGTCGTAGCCGGCATGCCCGCGCTCCACGCTCTACGGGAGATGTCCCCGGACGAGCTCGCCGCTGCCGTCGAGGCCGAACGGGTTCGCCGCGCCGGGCGCGGCGCGGAGCAGCCGCCGGCCGGCCTGCTCGACGCCGAGTGGCAGCTGTTCAGTCACCCGACGACGACCCGGCAGGACGAGGACTTCCGCGCGGTCCCCACCCCGACTCCCTCGCCGTTCACCAGGCTGCTCCGCCAGGTTGTGCAGGTCGAGCGGCTGCGCGAGGTGCAGGCGATGGTCGGCTTCACCCGCATCGACGCCCCGACACAGGGCGACCTGCAGCCGGCGTTCCGGGCGCCGCTGTCGGTCGGGCGCGTCGGGTGGGTGCCCGCCGTCGAGCGCCGCGGCGAGGGCATCTTCTTGGAGTTCCAGGAGGCCGAGGTCGCAGCGTGGTGTGAACGCGTCGCCGACCACCCGCACATCGACGCGCTTCGCAGTTCCTACGGCCGCTGGCGAAACAACCGCGACCTCCAGACGGACCCCGGCTTCCCTGTCGCGCGGTACCTGCTCGTGCATACCTTCAGCCACCTACTGCTGCGCCAGGTCGCACTTGAGTGCGGCTACTCCTCGGCCAGCATCCGCGAGCGTCTATACGTGGGCAGCCGTGAGGAGCCGACCGCGGGCCTGCTGCTGTCCACGGCGGCGAGCGACAGCGAAGGCACGCTTGGCGGTCTTGTCGCGCTCGCCGAAGCGCGGTTCCTGGGCCGGCTGGTCGAGCAGGCGCTCGAGGATGCGCAGACCTGCTCCTCCGACCCGCTCTGCGCAGAGCGGG
>JALYMZ010000289.1 GCA_030773435.1 Actinomycetota bacterium
GCCCACGGTAGCCCCCGGGGTCGGCGGGGTCGGCACTGCGGTCGCGCAGGTCCAGGCGGCGGATCACCCCACCATGGTAGGTGCGGGCGCGATGGGCGGCCCCCGTCGGGCGGCGCCGCGTTGGCTAGCGTGACCGGGTGGGCGAAGCCCTGCCGATCTTCCCGCTGGCGACCGTGCTCTTCCCGGGGGTGTCGCTGCCCCTGCACATCTTCGAGGAGCGCTACCGGCACCTCGTGGGCGACCTGCTGCAGCGGCCGGAGGGGACGGCGCGCACATTCGGCGTCGTCGCGATCCGGGAGGGCTACGAAGTCGGCACGCGAGGGGTGCAGTCGGTGCAGCGTCTCGGCTGCGCGGCACAGATGACCAGCGCGCGACGCTACGACGACGGCCGCTACGACATCGAGGTGGTCGGGCGGCGCCGGCTGCGCGTGGACGCCGTCGACACCTCCGGCGACTACCTGGTCGGCGAGGTGGAGTGGCTTCAGGAGACCCGCGGCGCCGACGCGCCGAGGGAGGCCGCTCGGGCCTGGCAGGCGTTCGAGGCGTACCGCACGCGGCTCGCCGGACTACGGGGCCGCGCGGTGGTGGAGGGACCGCCGGACCGCGACCCGGTGCGGCTGTCCTACCAGCTGGCTTCGACCTGTCTCCTCACCCAGCCGGACCGGCAGCGGCTGCTGGAGGTCGACGACGCGGCCGAGCGGCTGCGGCTGATCACGTCGCTGCTGCGGACCGAGCTGCGGTCGATGACCGCCGTACCGTCGTTCCCGGCGACCGAGGTCGCCCGCACCGGCTGGTCCCCCAACTGAGGGGAGGCCGCCCGGTGCGCGTGGCCGTCAGTCGTTCACGGTCAGCCGCAGCACGCCCTCCGCGTAGCCCTCCCTCGTGCGGGTCGACACGCCCAGACCACGGATCGGCTCGAGGTTGTCGACCACCCGCTGGCCCGCGCCCGACCCGCCGGCCAGGGACAGCACCGTGTCCTCGATCTGGTCGAAGTCGAAGTAGACCACCGACTCCGCGCCGTCGGGCTCGGCCACCGCGGCCTGGTAGCCGTCGGTGTCGTTCAGCGAGCCGCCCTCGGCCAGTGCGCTGGCGTAGTCGTCGTTGGACGCGACCACGACACCGCCGTCGACCTCCTGGTGCGCCAGCCGCAGTGGGACGCCGTTCTCGGCGGCCAGCCGCTCCACCGTCTCGACCAGCTCCAGGAAGGCCTCGGGGTCGGTGTCGACGCGAGCGCCGACGTCGAGCCGGGTCGGGTCCTCGGTGCGCAGCGCCGCCTCGAACCCTTCGGTGCCGAGACCGACGGCCAGGTGCGAGCCGAGCAGCGTCTGCAGGTCCTCGGGCAGGCTGAGCCCGGTCTCCGCCTCGAGCTGGTCGAGCATGTCCTGCGGGTCCATGCCGCCGTTGACGCCCGGGTCGGACATGAGCTTCATCATGTCGTCCCACTGCTGCCCGACCCGCCGGTCTCCGTCGGCGATGCCGACGGCGAGGAACGTCGACTCCGGCAGCTGCAGGTCGACGCTGTTGGCATCCTCGAGCTCGGTGTAGGCGTCGCCGGTGACGGCCGCGGCGACCTCGGCGTGGTCGGGTTCGAAGCGGAACGCCACCGCGACGCTGGAGTAGTAGTCGGCCACCAGCTGCCGCATCGCCTTCGCCATCCCCTGCGGGTCCGGTCCCTCGGGGCCCGGCGGAGTCGCCAGCTCCCCGGTCGGGGCCGCCATGACCGACCCGTCGCCAGACCCGAAGATGTCCAGCATGCCCTGGAACGACTCCACGACCCCGTCGAGGGAGACCCAGAGGCTGGCCACGCCCGGCTCACCGAGCCGCGCCATGTCGGCGGCGAACTGCTCGTTCTCCGCCAGCGAAGCCTCCTGCGCCGCGGCGACGTGCTCCTCGGCGAGGTTCTCGGTTGCGCCGACGACGAGGTAGCCGTCGAGGTAGGCGAATCCGGGCTCGTCCGCCGCCGAGCCCCGCGACCCGGCTCCGTTGCTCTCGTCGCCGCATTCCATCAGCTCCGCCATGCCGTCGCGGGCCGCCTGCTCGTCGCCGACCTGGACCGCCACGGCGAAGCCGGGCTCGGGCCCCTTGCCCTCCGGTGGCAGCACCGCCACGCCCATCCGCTCACCCAGCCAGGCGTCGACGTCGCTGAAGGGGACGTCCGCGCAGCCGGTGCCCTTGGTGAGCGCGTCGTAGATGACCTCACGCACGTCGTCCTCGGGGTTGTCGATCCCGGTCACCTCCGCGAACGACGGGAACGTGTCGAGGAACCGCAGGGCGTTGATCTTCTGGGTCGCCGAGGGGTCCACGTCGATGCGGAAGTACGCCAGTGCGCTGCCGGGCAGCACCTCGTGCGGCTGGGTGCCGCCGCCGCTGAGCGCGCGGAACACCGCGAAGGCGCCCAGCGGCAGCGCGACCGCCGCGACGACGGCGGCCACGACGGCGACGAGCACGCCGCGGCGCGGCGAGGACGGCTGCGGAAGAGGCTCACCGAAACTGTGCGCACCGGGTCCGGGCGGAGGCCCCGGTGGCGGCGTCGAGGACAGATCGGACATGGACGAATCCCCCCGAAATGGCTGAGGTCTGCGGTCAGCGGCACGCTATCCCACCGACAGGCCACCGCGGCGTGGTTTCGGCGAAGGCGCTGCCAGCCACAGCACGACGAGCGCACCGGTCAGTGCACCGATCGGCCAGGAGAAGAAGACGCCGCTGGCGGCGACCTCGAGCGGACCGGCCAGCCGCGCGCCCGGTGCCGCCGTGGCAGCCTGCTCCGCGACCGGCGCCGGTCCCAGTGCCGTCCCGACGGCGTACATGCCCCAGCACCCCCAGCCCGACCCGACGACCACCGCCAGCACGGTCACCACGCCGTGGCGCCGGAACAGCGTCGCCACGACGACGCCGACGACCGTGGCCAGCGCCGACGCGATCAGCAGGAACCCGGCCTCGGCGTTGAACGCCGCCGTGAACCCGACGGCGTCCAGGCCGATGCCACCGTCGCGCACCACGAACGTCGGGGTGGTCGTGGTGCGCGCCCACATCACGGCGCCGAGAACACCGGCGAGGCCGAAGACGACGAGCGCGGTCAGCAGGGTGACGACGACCTGGGTCCACGTGACGGCCGGCTCACCTGCGCGACTCGACGTCGGCGCCTCCGGTGACGTGGCGACCGGCGGCTGGTGCCCCGGCGACGCCGGCGGACTCGTCACAGCAGCCGATCCTAGGTGAGCGTCGCGGCCGCGACCGGGCGTCAGCTGCCGGTCAGACAACCGGGGCCGAGCAGCGCCTTCAAATCCGCCATCAGCTGCGGGGTGGGCGTGACCCGGAGCCGCTCGTCCAGGCGCATCACCTTGGTGCTGGACCGCGACCGCAGCCGCAGGTGCACCTCGGTCACCCCCGGATGGGTGGCGAGCACGTCCTTGAGCTGCTCGACCAGGGGGCCGGTGCAGCGGGTGACCGGCAGCGAGATCACCACCGGCCCGGTCGCGCCCGGACCCAGCTCGGGCCGGCGGATCTCCATCGCATGCAGCTCCGGCACGTCGTCGCGGCGCCGGAGCCGACCGGTGACGGTGACGATCGCGTCCTCGACCAGCAGGGTGGAGGCCAGCTGGTAGACCGACGGGAACAGCATCACGTCGATGCTGCCCTCGAGGTCCTCGACCGTGACCACCGCCCACGGGTCGCCGCGCCTGGTCAGCTTGCGCTGCACGGCGATGAGCAGTCCGCCGACGGTGACCGTGCTGCCCTCCGGTCGGTCGGGGTCGGCGAGCAGCTGCCCGATCGTGCAGTCGCTCGCCGACGCAATCAGGTGCTCGACACCGAGCAGCGGGTGGTCGGAGACGTAGAGCCCGAGCATCTCCCGCTCGTGACCGAGCAGGGTGGCCTTGTCCCAGTCGTCGATCTCCGGCACGCGGACCGTGACGCCGCTGAACGTCTCACCGGCGGCGCCGCCCAGGCCATTGAACAGGGAGTCCTGTCCGATCGCCTCGTTGCGCTTGATCTCGACGTACTGGTCGACGGCGTGCTCGTGGACCGCGGAGAGCGCCCGGCGGGGATGTCCCAGCGAGTCGAACGCGCCAGCCTTGACCAGGGAGTCGATGACCCGCTTGTGGCAGACCAGCGGCGGGATCTTCGTCATGAAGTCGCCGAAGTCGTTGAACCGTCCCTTCGCGGTGCGCGCGCCGACGATCGCGTCGACCACGTTCGCGCCGACGTTGCGGACGGCGGTGAGCCCGAACCTGATGTCGGAGCCGACCGGGGTGAAGTCGGCCGCGGACTCGTTGACGTCGGGCGGCAGGACCTTGATCCCCATGCGGCGACACTCGTTGAGGTAGACCGCCATCCGGTCCTTGGAGTCCTCGACGCTGGTCAGCAGCGCGGCCATGTACTCGGCCGGGTAGTTCGCCTTCAGGTACGCCGTCCAGTACGACACCAACCCGTAGCCCGCGGTGTGCGACTTGTTGAACGCGTACGACGAGAACGGGACCAGGATGTCCCACAGCGTCGAGATCGCGTCGTCGGAGAAGCCGCGGGCGCGCATCCCCTCGCTGAACGGCACGAACTCCCGCTCCAGCACCTCCGCCTGCTTCTTGCCCATCGCCTTGCGCAGCAGGTCGGCCCGGCCGAGGGAGTAGCCCGCGAGCTGCTGCGGGATCTCCATCACCTGCTCCTGGTAGACGATGAGCCCGTAGGTCGGCGCGAGGATCTCCCGCAGCGGCTCGGCGAGCTCGGGGTGGATCGGGGTGATCTCCTGCTTGCCGTTCTTGCGCAGCGCGTAGTTGACGTGGCTCCTCGCCCCCATCGGCCCCGGCCGGTAGAGCGCGAGGACCGCGGCGATGTCGTCGAAGCAGTCCGGGCGCATCTGGCGCAGCAGCGACCGCATCGGCCCACCGTCGAGCTGGAAGACCCCGAGCGTGTCGCCACGGGACAGCAGCGCGTAGGTCTCCGGGTCGTCGAGCGCCAGCCGCTCGAGGTCGATCTCCACGCCGCGGTTGGCCTGGACGTTGTGCAGCGCATCGTCGATGACCGTGAGGTTGCGGAGCCCGAGGAAGTCCATCTTCAGCAGGCCGAGGGTCTCGCAGGCGGGGTAGTCGAACTGCGTGATGATCGCGCCGTCCTGCTCGCGGCGCATGATGGGGATCACGTCGATGAGCGGCTCGCTCGACATGATCACACCGGCCGCGTGGACTCCCCACTGCCGTTTGAGGTTCTCCAGCTTGGCCGCGGTGTCGACGATCCGCCGGACGTCGGTGTCGGCGTCGTACAGCTGGCGGAGCTCGCCGGCCTCGCCGTAGCGGCTGTCCTCGGGGTCGAACACGCCGGACAGCGAGATGTCCTTGCCCATGACCGGCGGCGGCATTGCCTTGGTGATGCGCTCGCCCATCGCGAACGGGTAGCCGAGCACGCGGGCGGAGTCCTTGATCGCCTGCTTGGCCTTGATCGTGCCGTAGGTGACGATCTGCGCCACCCGGTCGTCGCCGTACTTGTCGGTGCAGTAGCGGATCACCTCCCCGCGCCGGCGCTCGTCGAAGTCGATGTCGATGTCGGGCATGGAGAGCCGCTCGGGGTTGAGGAACCGCTCGAACAGCAGCCCGTGCTCGAGCGGGTCCAGCTCGGTGATGCCGAGGGCGTAGGCGACGATCGCGCCGGTGACCGACCCGCGCCCCGGGCCGACCCGGATGCCGCGCTCCTTCGCCCAGGTGACGAAGTCGGCGACGACCAGGAAGTAGCCGGGGAAGCCCATCTGCAGGATCGTCGCGGTCTCGTGGTCGGCGCGCTCGCGGACCTGCGCGCTGACGCCCTGCGGGTAGCGGCGCCGCAGCCCCCGCTCCACCTCCTGGACGAACCAGCTCTCCTCGGACTCGCCGGCGGGCACCGGGAAGCGCGGCATGAGGTTGCGCCCCTCGGCGAAGGCGACCTCGCAGCGCTCCGCGACCAGCAGCGTGTTGTCGCACGCCTCGGGCAGCTCCGACCACACCGCGCGCATCTGCTGCGGCGACTTCAGGTAGAAGTCCTCGGCGTCGAACTTGAACCGGTTCGGGTCGGCCAGCGTCGACCCCGACTGCACGCACAGCAGCGCCGCGTGCCCGTCGGCGTCCTCCGGCCGGGTGTAGTGCAGGTCGTTCGTCGCCACCAGCGGCAGGTCCAGCTCCTTGGCCAGCCGCAGCAGGTCGTCGCGGACGCGGCGCTCGATCGCCAGACCGTGGTCCATCAGCTCGGCGAAGTAGTTGCCCGGTCCGAAGATGTCCCGCAGCTCGGCGGCACCGGCCAGCGCCTCGTCGTACCTGCCGAGGCGCAGCAGCGTCTGCACCTCCCCGCCGGGGCAGCCGGTGGTCGCGAGGACACCCCGCCCGTATCGCTGCAGCAGCTCGCGGTCCATGCGCGGCTTGTAGAAGTAGCCCTCCATCGACGCCAGCGAGGACATCCGGAACAGGTTGTGCATGCCCTCGGTGGTCTCGGCCAGCAGGGTGATGTGGGTGTACGCGCCCCCGGCGGAGACGTCGTCCCCGCTCCCGCCCTGGCCGTTGCCCCACTGGACGCGGCGCCGCTCGAAGCGGCTGGTCCGCGGGGTCAGGTAGGCCTCGGTGCCGATGATCGGCTTGACACCGCTGCGGCGGCCCGCCTGGTAGAACTCGTAGGCACCGAACATGTTGCCGTGGTCGGTGACCGCCAGCGCCGGCATGCCGAGCCGCGCCGCCTCGGCGAACAGCTCCCCCACCCGCGCGGCGCCGTCCAGCATCGAGAACTCGGTGTGGACGTGCAGGTGCGCGAACGATGGGCTGCTCGACATGCGGTGCGGGGCTCCTGGAACGGTCGAGGTGCGGGCCAGGGAAGGCGGACGAAAGCCTATGCGAGCCACGGTGCCGTCCGGCGCCGACAGGCCGGACCACCGGGCGTTGCTCGCCGCGGAACCGGTGAACCGGCACGAACTCGGCGCGGTTCGGTTCGGTGCCGAGCAACGCGGGTCCGGTGGCGAGCAACGCCCTCCGGACGGTCAGGTGACCGGGTACGACGCCGCGCTGGTGCGCCGGGGAACCGCCGAGGGCGCCCGGCTCCGCCAGCTGCGCCGCCCGGCACGGCACCATAGACGTCGAACTGTCGCCGTGCGGTGAGCGGCCGCGGCCCGGATCGGCGTACTCGGGGGAAACGAGGAAAGGCATCGTGAGAACTGCCAGGCGTGTCGGCGTGTGGATCGTCGGTACGACGTTGACGGCGGCCTTCGCCGGCGGGGCGGCGTACGGGCTGACCCGGGTGGTCCAGCCGTTGCTGCGGGGTGAGCCGACGC
>JALYMZ010000290.1 GCA_030773435.1 Actinomycetota bacterium
GCAGCGGGCCGGGGACCGTGTCGGTGAAGCCGGCGCTGGAGATCAGCCGCACCTGCCCGTCCACGGGGGTGGTCGCGGCCGGGTCACCGGACTGGTCCGGGCGCGCCCACCCCGTCACGGTGACCTCGCCCACCGGCGGTGCCGGCGGCTCGACCTGCGCGGAGGGGTCGTTGGTGACCGGCATCCAGCCCCGGTCGACGAGGGCGACCTCGCCGCTGTCCAGCACCATCGGCGTCACCACGGTGGCGCCGGGCCGGCCGTCACGGGTCTGGTAGCGCACCAGCACCTGCTCGGCGGCGGCGTACCGACCCCGCAGCCACACCCGTCGCCACTGCTCCTGCTCGCCCAGCGGCCGGTCCGCCGCGAGCACCGTCGTGACCGGTACCGGGTCCGCCTCGAGGTTGCGGGCGATGACCGAGTTGTCGGCGCGGCGCTCCTCGAGCCGCTGGAACTGCCACACCCCGAGCCGCCAGCAGGCCACGCCCAGCACGGCGACGGCGACCGCGAACAGCAGCCACCGGCGGCTGAGCAGGAACCCGGGCACGTCAGCGACGGTAGCCCGGCTGGACACCGCGCGTAGGCTCGGGTGATGAGCGTCAGGGCGGCAGGCGGGCACGGTCGGCGCCCGGCCTCCGAGCCGGGCCTGGTCGACCGGTTCGGTCGCCGGGCGACCGACCTGCGGGTGTCGCTGACCGACCGCTGCAACCTGCGGTGCCAGTACTGCATGCCCGCCGAGGGCCTGGCGTGGCTGCCGTCGGCGGAGGTGCTCACCGACGACGAGGTCGTGCGGCTGATCCGCATCGCCGTCACCCACCTCGGCGTCGACGAGGTCCGGTTCACCGGGGGGGAGCCGCTGATCCGGCCTGGGCTGGTCGACATCGTTCGGCGTACGGCGGCACTCACGCCGCTACCCCGGACCGCGGTCACGACGAACGGCCTGGGGCTGCACCGCATGGCGGAGGCCCTGGCCGCGGCGGGCCTGGACCGGGTCAACGTCAGCCTGGACACCGTGCGGCGCGACGCGTTCACCGCCATCACCCGGCGCGACCGGCTCGACGAGGTGCTGGCGGGCTGCGCCACCGCGGCCGCCGCCGGCCTGTCGCCGGTGAAGGTCAACGCCGTGCTGCTGCGCGGTATCAACGACCAGGACGGCCCCGAGCTGTTGCGCTGGGCGATCGGGCACGGCTACGAGCTGCGCTTCATCGAGCAGATGCCGCTCGACGCCCAGCACAGCTGGCGGCGCGACCAGATGGTCACCGCCGCCGAGATCTCCGCCACGCTGACGCCGCACTTCGAGCTGACGCCGGATCCGGAGGAGCGCGGGAGCGCACCGGCCGAGCGGTTCCTCGTCGACGGCGGGCCGGCGACCGTGGGGATCATCGCGTCGGTGACACGTCCGTTCTGTGGCGACTGCGACCGGGTGCGGCTGACCGCGGACGGGCAGGTGCGCAACTGTCTGTTCGCCCGGACGGAGTCCGACCTGCGGACGCCGCTGCGGGACGGGGCCGACGACACCGAGATCGCGGCGCGGTGGCGGGCGGCGCTGTGGAGCAAGCGCGCCGGCCACGGCATCGACGACCCGAAGTTCCTGCAGCCGGCGAGGTCGATGTCGGCGATCGGTGGCTAGCCGACAATACCGTTCAGTTCGCGACGCAAGGATGGTGGTGGTGGTTGGCCCGGTGGGTCGTGGTAATCCGGCGTGATGGCTCCCTTTGACGTGCCATCGGGGCATCTTGCGTTTGATGACGCGGGGGTTGGCCCGGAGGCGGCGGGTCGGATTGAGCCTGCGGAGTAGGGCGTGGATTGCCCGTCGCCACAGCCGCGCGGGGTCATGAGGGGGGGAAAGCGCCCTGGTGGGCGGTGGAGCGTCGAGCGATCCGCAGGGCGGCGACGAAGGAGACCCGGTCGGGGTCGCCGCCGCCGACCTTGGCGCCCCAGATCTCTCGTTCGACCAGGTCGGGGGACTTTGAGCGAGCACGATCCTGGGTCCGCGCTGATGGGTCTTCAGCTCATCGAAGGTGTTCTCGATCTCCCAGCGTTCGGCGTAAGCGAGCGCGGGCCGTCCAGCATGAGCACCGTGATGTCGTGCTCGGCCAGGTCCCTGGCCATCAGCTCGGCCAACGCGGTCTGGGTCTGCTTGATGAACCGCCGCGACACCGCCGACTTCGACGTCGACTTCGCGTCCTTGGCGTGCTCGCCGATCGGTTCGGCGACCCGGGCGTGACGGCGGGTGGCCACCCCGGCCAGC
>JALYMZ010000291.1 GCA_030773435.1 Actinomycetota bacterium
GCGTCAACCCGACCAGAGCGGTGGCCGCGCCGCCGACCCCCAGAACGACGCGGCCGGTCGGTGCGGCGGCACGCAGCGCGGCCGCGGTGGTCACGTGGCAGCAGCCGACGCCCACCAGGGCCAGTCCCATCACCCAGGGGTGGTCGGCGCCGTCCGCGGCGAGCGCGCTGATGGTCTCCGACACCGGGTCGAACGGCGCCGACTGCAGGCGTCCGGCCACGGTCCAGCCGGCCACCAGCAGCACCGGCGCCGCGGCGGAGGACACCACGCCCCACCACGGGACCCGACCGGGCTCAGTCACCGCCGTGCGGGTGGGCGGACCCGGTGCCGTGCCAGCGCTCGATCTCGACCCATCCGGTCACCCGCCCGCGGTCGCGCACGGCGTACGGCTTGCCGAGGTAGTGCTGCGACAGCCGGTCGATGTTGACCAGGCCGACGTCGTCGTGGAGATCCACGACGCGGCCCTGGACGTTGACGTGGGTGTACCAGTCCTCCTCGTCGAGCACGGCCAGGCTCACCCGGGGGTCGGCGCGGAGGTGTTGCAGCCGGCGGCGCCCCTGGTCCATGTTCACGAGGATGCGGCCGCGCTCCAGCAGGTACCACGTCGCCACCGACACCGGCCGGCCGTCGTGCCGCAGCGTCGTGATGACCGCCGGGTTCGGCTTGGCCAGCAGCGCGGTGACGTGCTCCGACAGTGGCGGTGCGGGCATGACCGGCCTCCTGGGTGCCGCCTGCGGGGACGGCGACCTCGTACCCCGGCCGGCAGGGGCGTCAACCCGCCCACAGGTCGGTCCACCGGACGCCGAGCTCGGCGAACAGGTCGCGTAGCAGCGGAAGGCTGAGCCCGACCACGTTGTGGTGGTCACCGTCGACCCGCCGCACGAACGGCCCGCCGAGTCCATCGACGGTGAACCCGCCTGCCACCTGCAGCGGCTCACCCGTCGCGACGTACGCGTCGATCTCGTCGTCACTGACCTCGGCGAAGCGGACGAGGGTCGACCCGGTCCCACCGACCGACCGGCCGGTCGAGGTGTCGACGACCCAGTGGCCGGTGTGCAGGACGCCGGCCCGCCCACGCATCCGCCGCCAGCGGGACCGGGCCTCGGCGGAGTCGGGCGGCCTGCCGTAGACCTCGCCGTCGAGCTCGAGCACCGAGTCGCAGCCGACGACCAGGGCCGGCGTGTCGAGCCGTTCGGCGACGGCCTGCGCCTTCGCCTCCGCACGGGCCTGCGCCACCTCCGCCGCGGTCGCCGCCGCGACGGCGGACTCGTCCAGGCCGGACACGGCGACCTCGGGGTGCAGCCCGGCGCGGCGCAGGATGGCGAGCCTGGCTGGGGACGCCGAGGCCAGCACCACCCGCCGCGGTGACCGCTGGTCGCCCATGCCGGCGCAGGTCACTCCGACGAGGAGCGGCGGGGGTCGGACCCGCCGCGGCTGCGTGCGCGCCGCAGCGCACCTCGTACGCCGACCCGCACGGCGGCCGTCCGCTGTCGCACCGACCGGGGGAGCCGCGACCCCTCGACCGCGGCGGCGGACGCTTCCGTGGGCGTGTGACGGCGCCGCAGCTGGCGAACCTGGCGGCGCAGCCGCCGCATCTCGTCCTCGGCCCGCTGGCGGCTGCGGCTCTCGATCGCCGCGAGGCCGGCGAGGCCGTCGACGGCGGCGTCGAGCAGCTCCGCGTCAGGCACCGTACCGGGATCCTCGCCCGTCTGCGGGGTGGGATCTGGCAGCAGGTCCTGCAGGTCGCCGACGACGTCGACGGGCAGGTTCTTCAGCTCCTGCACCATGTCGCTGGCCCGTCCGGTGGCCCAGCCGTGAGCGTGTGGCGGCAGCACGAGCCGCCCTTCTCGGCCCTTGCGGGTGACGAGGACGGACTTGGCGAGGTTGCGCTTGAGCAGCGGACGGTAGCTGCGCCGCTGCAGCTCCAGCTCGGCGGTGCGCTGGTTGACCAGCCACATCAACTGCGCGGACACGGCACCGAGCGACTCGTTGCTGCGCTGGGGTTGCCGGAACACGGTCGGATCGAGACCGAGCAACGTGCCGACGCGCGACCACAGCAGGGTCGGGTCCGCGCCGGCCGGCGGCACGGTGACGACGTGGAAGCGCTCCATCGGCACCGCCGTCGACCAGCGCCGAGCCAGCGCGGGCACGTCCTGGCCGATCCAGAACCCGCGACCGGCCGCGGTCGAGGGAGGGTCGTCATCGGTGACCTCGGTGAGGAACTCCTCCCAGGACCAGGTGCGGCCGTTCTGCATCGCCTCCTGCCACGCCGCGGGGACCGTCCTGACCAGGTCCCGGGCGGTGCAGACGACCTCGACCCGGCACGGCCGCAGGCTGTCGACGGCGGCCGTGATCTGGTGCGGCCGCAGGTTGACCAGCCACTCCATGGACACGACCGCGCGGTTGCCGGTCCAGCCGGTGACCTGCCGCGCCAGCCGCATCCAGGCGCCGTTTCGGCGCAGGCCGCGCTTCGCTCGCAGTCCGCGCAGGTCACGCACGGCCGCGACCTGCGCCCCCCACGTCGCCCCGGGCCACAGCACGCCCTGCGACGCCAGCGCCTCCTTGTTGGCGCTGAGCAGGGCCTGCAGATAGCTGGTGCCGCTCTTCGGCGTGCCGATGTGCAGGTACACCACCGGAGGTGATGCGGGTGCGGTCATGTCACGTCGTCTCGTCGAGGTCCGGAGGTCGAGCAGGTCGCCGTCGGTACACACCGCCCAGCACGGCCGCACCCAGCAGTGCGAGCCCGGCGGACGCCAGGCCCGCGGTCAGGCCCGGTGGTCGGAACTCTAGCCGGAGCGTGCCCGCCGGCACCCCGGCCGGCAACCGGACCTGCAGCAGCCCCGCCGCCCCGGCCGACACCGGCACCGGCTGGTCGTCGACGGTCGCGGTGTATCCGGGCCAGGCGAGCCGGGCGAACAGCAGCGTGCGCGGCGCGGAGCGCGCGGCGCGGAACGCCACCTGCTCACCGGTCGGCCCCAGGC
>JALYMZ010000292.1 GCA_030773435.1 Actinomycetota bacterium
GTCGTAGGCCGCGCCCAGCACGAGGGACTGCACGATCTTGTCGAAGACGACTCGGTTATCGATGCGCCGCCGGTGGCAGCCCAGCGGATGGGTGTGACCGGATCGGGAATCAGCGCGGCGAATTCGACCCACAAGGGGTCGATGAACGACGATGGCACGGCAGGCACGAGCACCCCTGGGGAAGACCGGGCGTAGACACCTCGGCACCTACCAGAGCTCGTGCCTGCCTCTCGTCACCGACACGCACCTATCGGCGGAACCTCTAAGGCCGCCAGGTACGGCCCCCTCCACTATTCCCCTGGGATGTCCAGGAGCCGTCCCGAGCACGACAACCGAACGCCGTTGCGGATTGCCACGCGCTCCGGCGAGGAGACGGGGCGACAGCTCGGACGTAGTTGCCACACGCTGCGTGTCCATCGGGTCCTGGTTGTGTCACAATCCCGCCTGTGAGCGGGTCGACATCGGCGGGGCCGAAGTCTGCAACACAGGGCGGACCGGCGGGTCCGGTCGAGACGGCGGGCGCTGCACGGTTGCTGGACGAGTTGGTGTCGCGCCTCGGTGATGACGTGGTCGTCCGTGACCCCGACGTCGTGGAGGGCTACCGGCGCGACCGGTGCGACCTGGTGGACGCCGGCACACCGCTGGCCGTCGTTCGAGCGCGGTCCACTGCGGATGTCTCCGCGACCCTGCAGTGGGCCTCGACCCATGACGTGCCAGTCGTGCCCCGCGGGGCCGGGACGGGGCTGTCCGGAGGCGCCCACGCGATCACCGGCGGCGTCGTGCTGTCGCTGGAACGTATGACCAGTGTCCGCGAGATCGACCCCGAGGCCCGTATGGCCGTGGTCGAGGCCGGCGTCATCACTGCCGACGTCGACCGCGCGGCCGCCGCCCACGGCCTGTTCTACCCGCCGGACCCGGGCAGCTTCGAGATCTCCACGATCGGCGGCAACCTGGCCACCAACGCCGGGGGGATGCGCTGCGTCAAGTACGGGGTCACCCGCGACGCCGTACTCGGGCTCGAGGTCGTCCTGGCCGACGGCCGCGTCCTGCGCACAGGCGGGCGGACGATCAAGAACGTGGCCGGGCTCGACCTGACCTCTCTGTTGATCGGCTCAGAAGGCACTCTCGGCGTGATCACCGCCGCGACCCTGCGGCTGCGCCGCGCGCCGGCCACTCCCCCGACAACGTTCGTGGCCACCTTTTCGCAGCTCGCGGCCGTCGGCCGGGCCGTGGCGGCGATCGTGGCCTCCGGCGCCGTCCCGAGCCTGTTGGAGCTGATGGACCGGGAGACCATCAACGCCGTCGAGGACCACCGCCGGATGGACCTGGACCGCGAGGCCGCAGGACTGCTGATCGGCCAGGCCGACGGGCCCGACGCGGACGCCCAGGTGGCGGTCATGTCCGACTGCGCGGAGGCCGCGGGTGCCGACCTCGTTCTCGTCACCGCCGACCCCGTCGAGAGCGACGCTCTGCTCATGGCCCGGCGTCTCGCCGGCTACGCCACCATGGAGCAGGGGCCCAGCGTGATCGAGGACGTCGGCGTTCCCCCGCACCGGCTGGTTGAACTCCTGTCTGCGATCCAGGAGGCCGGCGATGCCTTCGGGATCCGCATCGCGACGGTCGGCCACGCCGGGGACGGCAACCTGCACCCCATCCTCATGCTCCCCGACCTCCACGAGGACACCCGCGCCCGCGCCCTCGCCGCCGCCGACAGGATCAGCCGGGCCGCCGTCACCCTCGGCGGCACCATCACCGGTGAGCACGGCGTCGGTCAACTGAAGCGGCGATGGTTGGCAGAGCAGCATGACCCGCTCACAGCGGAGGTCAGCACCGCCATCAAGTCCGCCCTGGACCCCACCGGCATTCTCAACCCGGGCCGCGGCTTTTAGGAGGCCTGCCGCCAGGCCACAACCGGCGCGCGTTCCTGGGGACTCCACCGCAGCCGACGCTGAGCACGGTCAGATGCGTGGCGAGCCCGACCGCGAGGCATCCGGCGATGGCGGGGCCGCAGGAGCCGGAGGCGTTGACCGCCGCACCGGCCAGCGGAGCGCCGAAGGCCGATCCGATGCCCACGCTGGTGTCGAACAGCCCCAGCAGCCCACCCAGGGTGTGGTGCCGAACCGCTCGGCGACGACTGCGGGACCGAGGGCGCCGAGACCGCCGTAGCCGACACCCAGCACGACGGCGAAGGCGAGCAGCGCTTCATGACCGCCGTCGACATCCCACAGCGCGAAGCTCGCGCGATGGCCAGGTAGCACGCCCGAGAGGCGGGCAACAGGCTGCTTCGCGACGCGACCGCTTCGAGCACCAATCGCCCGACGATGCTTTCGGCGCCGATCACCCCGACCAACGCGTCAGCTGCAACCCCGTCGACTCCGGCCTCCACCGGGTATCGGGGCAGGTGCGCGAACGGTAGGAACAACGCGACGGCCATAAGGCCCGACGCCAGGTACAGCCGCCGGTAGTCGTGGTTGCGCAAGGCTTCGCACAGCGTCCGCGCCGACGAGCAGGAGGTGGGTGTCGCGCCACCACGGTGTCCTCGACCCGGTCGGGGTCGAGGACTTGATCCAACCAAGGGTCCAGTCGGTTCAGGACGCCGTCCTCGCGTACGTAGGCCGTGCTGGGACGCTCCGCTTGCAGAGAGGGACGAGGTCGGTCACTCGACAGCGGTAGTGCAGGGTGGGTCCGCGCAGGTTTCCGCACATCCGACGGCAGCAGAGGCTCGGTGCAGCCGGCCGCGCAGTTGGTAGGGGCTTGCCGACGGCCGGATGGTTCACGGGCGCTGGGAGGGCTTCCTCGATCCCGAGGCGAGGAGGTACTGCGCGCGCCTGGAGTCATCGTGCGAGACGAGCGCGGGATGCGAGGCCCGGTGCTGCTTACGGCCTCGGAATGCCTCCCGCAGGCGCACGTCCATAGGCGGCTGCGGAAGGATCGCCGAGAGAGGTCCGGTCTGCCCCCTTCAGCAGGGCGCCGGCACAGCTCTAGGAGAGCGCAGCTCGGATGAGCTTGTGGACCTCGGCCGGCGCGGTCAGAAACGGGGCGTGGCCCGCGCCCGGGATGATCGCGAGGGTGCCGCCCGTCTGCTCAGCGATGAACCTGCTCGCCCCGGCCGGACAGAGGAGGTCATCGGAGCCGCCGATCACGTGCACCGGCGCTGAGATCGCAGAGATCGACGACCGGATGTCCTCGCCCCCCATCGTCTGGAAACAGGTGAGGTTGACCTGGGACCGTGCCGACCGCGCGAGTGCTGCGACGCGTTCCCGGGCGCTGTCCTGGCCCGGCTCGTTGACCACCATGTCCGCGAACGCGTCGGCTCCGAGCTGCCAGTCGGAGATGAGCAGCTCCAGGAGCCCCTGCGCTTGCTCGGGGGAGACGCCGGCCTCCCAGTCCGGCCGCTGGACCAGGCAGGGAGTGGTCGCCAGAAGGATGAGCCGACCGACTGCCTCCGGGTGCCGCACGGCGAACGACTGCGCGATCAGCCCGCCCATCGACCAGCCCAGCAGCGTGGGCCGCGGCGCGTTCAGCCGTTTCAGCAGCGCATGCAGATCGTCCACGAAGTCGCTGCAGACGTAGGAATCCGCCACGTCCGACGCGCCGTACCCGCGGAGGTCGACGTTGATGACGCGGTAGTCCGCGGCGAGTTCGTCGGCGATCCCGGAGAGAATCGATCGGTCGCTCATGATCCCGTGCAACAACACGACGGCGGGCCTTCTGCGCGCAACGAGCATCCGGCCCCCCGCTGACCTCCTCCCCGAAGGCTGGCCGGGGCGGCGCGCGCACGATCTGTTCGTGGCAGCTCACGACGCGCTCGCCGGCCCCGCCGACGGCCACGTCGCCGCGGTGCTCGAACGGCAGACCCCCTGACCTCCGCGCCCATGCGGGCGCGGAGCGAGAACGACCGACGAGGAGACGACGATGAGCGATGGGACGACCGGCGAGGACTTCGTCCTGGTGCACGGTGCATGGCACGGTGGATGGGCCTGGCAGCCGGTGGCCGCGCCGCTGCGTGCGGCCGGGCACCGCGTGAGCGCACCGACCAGCCCGGGACTGGGCGTCGACGACGACCCCCGCGGAGTCACGCTCGCCGACTGCGTCGATGCGCTCGTCGACCACGTCGAGCGCAGTGACCGCACCGATGTGACGCTGGTCGGGCACAGCTGGGGTGGGTACGTCATCGCCGGCGCCGCTCCGCGGTTGGCGTCCAGGCTGAGGCGGATCGTGTTCTGGAGCGCCTTCGTCCCGGAGGCCGGCCGGTCCCTCTACGACGAGGTGCCGCCGGAGTACCAGGGCCTGTTCGGTTAGCTGGCCGCCGCGTCGGACGACAACACGGTGACACTCCCGCTGGAGGTCTTCCAGCAGGGGTTCATGCAAGATGCCGCTCCGGAGACCGCTGCCGTCGTGCACTCCGTGCTGCGCGGCCAGCCCTACCGGACGCTCACCGACGAGCCAGTGGGCGGCTCGCAGTACCGGGAGCTGGGCATCCCGATGGAGTACGTGCTCTCCAGCGAGGACATCGCCCTACCCCCGGGCGACTTCGCCTGGGCCCCGCGCTTCCCCGACCGCTGCGGGGCGACGCCGACCATCGTCCCCGGGAGCCACGAGTCGGTGTTCACCCGCCCGGCCGAGCTCGCCCAAGGCCTGCTCCGGGCGTGCGGGAGATCCTGACCGGGGCCGATCAGGCTGGGTCGGGCCCGGAGTAGACGCGCAGCGCATTCCCGCCGAGCGCCAGCGCCAGCGGGACGACGGTCATCGCGACTGCACCATGCGGATGCATGCTGCGGTCTCCGGCACGAGCACGGGATGGAGCCTGACCGCAAGGGCCCACTGGACAGGGATGGAATGCACGCCGGCCCACGTCACGCTCGACTCCGTCATGCAGCTATGGGCACCTCCCAGGAGCGACGCAGACGGCGACGGTCACGATGACCGACGACCATCGAACCGCCGTGCTCAAGCTCGCCGACGCGGTCGACCACTTCCTGCCGCTGCTGGCGCCTCGACGAGGCGCGCACCGTAGAGGCACAGCAGATCTCCACAGCGCTTCGCGAGGTTGCCCAGTCGGGCAGCGCGGAGAAGGGCCGGCTCGCCAAACTCATCTACACCGTCAAGGTCATTGCCGTCACGGGCACCGGAGGCGCTTTCGGCGACGGCTCATCGCCCTGGCACAGCAGACGGCGAAGGCTCTCGGATTGAGCTGACAGATCCTCGGCGGCGAAGCACAAGCCCGGCCCTCGACGTTCCGCAACGTCGAGAGGCTTGAGCCTCATCGATGCTCCTCGCCTTGGACTCAGCCAGTGTCGGGGACCTCAATCCAACGGCGATCCCGTTGAGCTCATCCGCGATCCCCGGTCCTCATGCCGGTCAGACGGCGCCCACGGGTGAGCCGCTCATCCATCACCGCCAGCCAGTCCCCGCCCCCACCTGGAGACTTCAAGATCACCGGCCCTCACAGACCCGTGAATAGGTGAGTTGCAGGCGCGCGTCAGCGCGGGCGGGCGGAGCCCGCCGCCCGTCCGGTGCTGTGCTGCCGGGTCAGCCGACCGGGTCGAGCACCACCGTGTGGCCGAGGCGTTCGAGCTGGGCGATCAAGCGTCGGGTGTGGGCCTCGTCGTTGCGGCGGGCCAGCCAGTCCGCTCCCAGTTCCTGGTAGGGCTCGTCGTCGCGGAGCATGTAGTAGGCCGAGACCAGGATCGAATGCGCGACCGCGACCTGGGCGCGGCCCATGCCGCGCCGCGTGGTGAGCCGGGCGTGCTGCGCGGAGAGGTAGTTGGCGCCCTTCATCCGGGCGACCGAGCCGGCGGCCTCGACGAGCATGTGGGTGAGCCACTTGTTGCCGTGCCGCGCGCCGGCCGGACTGCGCTTGCCGGCCGACTCGTAGATCGCCGGCGCCACTCCGGCCCAGGCGGCCAGGTGCGCCGCCGACGGGAAGCGGGACATGTCCGCGCCGGTCTCGGCGATGATCACCTGGGCCACCCGCGGTCCGACGCCGGGAATGGTCTGCAGCAGCTGCAGCTGCCGTACCCACGGGGCGAAGGCTGCCTCGAGCACGTCATCCAATTCGGCCAGTGCAGCCTCGACCATGTCCAGTCGAGTCAGGATGGCGCGGGCCAGCCGGGCGTGATGGTCATCGAAGTGCCCGATCAGCGCCTCGGTCAGCTCGGGGATCTTGACCCGCATCCGGCCCTTGGCCAGGTCGGCGAGGACTCGCCCATCCCGCTCTCCTGCGATTAGCGCGCCCAGCATCGCCCGCGCCGAGACGGTGGTCAGGCTGGAGGCGACCGAGGACAGCTTGATGGACGCGTCCTCCAGCATCAGCTCCAGCCGCATCGCCTCCCGGGTGCGGTCGCCCATCAGCTGCTCGCGATAGCGGGTCAGCATCCGCAACCGGCGGATCTCTGGAGGCGGCACGAACGACGGTCGCAGGAGGCCGTGCTCGAGCAGCTGAGCGATCCACTCGGCGTCCTTGACGTCGGTCTTGCGCCCCGGGACCGCCTTCATGTGCGCGGCGTTGAGCAGCCAGGCGTCCATCACCTCCTCCAGGCAGTAGAACGGCGCCTTCCAGTAGGTCGAGGTCGACTCCATCGCCGCGATCGTCACCCCCGAAGACAGCAGCCAGTCCCGCATCACGCCCAGCGCGCGGGTCGTCGTCTTGACCGTCCGCGTCTCGCTCACCCGGCGACCGCCGGGGCCCGGGATACGCATGCAGACCGTCAGCGACGCCTTGCCGATGTCCAGCCCGGCGACCCGCTCGAACAGCACCTCCACCGCGACCACTTCCTTCCTGACGACGGTCGGTGGACGCCGTCCGGAGGGTCCTCTGCCAGGACACAGACCCACGCGCTCGCAGCAGCAATCAAGGGCATCCGAGGACCCCGCGCCATACACCTCAACGGGCTCTCCCGCGCCAGTGTGTTCCGACGTCGCCGGACGACAGGAGCATTCTCATCCGCAAGGGCAGCGATCCAAGATCGCAAGCCGTTACACCTCATGCACTGTCGGATAAGAAGCACTCTGACGTATCGCATCTGATGCGACCACAGCGGATGTCGCGGTCCGCGTGACTGGCATGGCAGGCGGCTTCGCAAGCGTCTGGTCGCCTCCTACCTGCCCGGGTCGCTCGAACCCCGGTCCATCCTCTGGCAGACGACGGCGACGTCGGCTGAGCCGACGGCTGCCGGATCGCCTCGGCACCCCTGCCGCGAACGGCCGGTCACCTCGATTCTTTCTGCCGGGTCGTGAGGGGTCAGTGCCACGGCAGCGGGCCACCGCGTCGCTGCACGACGTCGAGTACTGGAGGAGGCCGAGCAACGAGGAACTGGAGAACTACGCAAGGTTGACGGGAGGTCTCGTTCCTACGGTCCGCGGCCGTGGTGATGTCGCTGCACAAGCTGACCGCGGG
>JALYMZ010000293.1 GCA_030773435.1 Actinomycetota bacterium
GCTCGCGCTTGTCCTCGGTCGTGGCGTCCTCGACGATGGACGCGGCCAACTCATTCAGGTCGCGTGGGCGCTTGCGTGACCGGTCAGGCATGGACGCAGCCTACCTCTGATCTGTAGCGTCAGGTTCCATGGCGCGAGCAATAGTCAGGTTCTCCATCGAAGCGGGGCAGGTTCGACTCCGTAACCAGGTTCGGCATGCCTTGGAGGACGGGGGGTTCACCAAGATTGGCACTTCCTCCTACGAAGCACCGGACCTGCCCTTGGTGGACATTGCAGCGGTCCTCAACGACATGGTCACCCGTCTATCCGGTGCCCGCCTGGACCACCTCTGGATCTACGTGGACGTACCGGAGGGCCTCTCAAACTGACCCACTACCCGCCGTACGACCGCCAAATCGGAACGAAACGGACACGGACCGGTGCTGCAGCGAGCAACGCCGGTCGCGGACCCAGTAGCGGACGGTGCGACGGGCGATGAGGAGCGGGTGTGGCGATCGGCCGGGCGGGCGGACGCCGGACCGCTCAGCGGCTGGAGACCTGCAACAGCTCCCGCGCCTCGTCGGGGCTCATCGGTGGGCGCTGGGCCAGCGTGGCCAGCGCAGCCGCGCGTTCGACCAGCTCGGCGTTGTGCTGCACCGGGCGTCCCCGGGCGAGCGTGAGCACGTCCTCCATGCCGACGCGAAGATGACCGCCGGCGGACACGGCCGCCAGGGCAACCGGCAGCGTCGTACGCCCCACCCCGGTCGCCGACCACGACGTCACTGCCGCGGGCAGCGCCTGGACCGCGGCGACCAGGGCCGCGATAGTCCCCGGCATCCCGCCGGGCACCCCCATAACCAAATCGCAGTGCACCCGCCCGCCCGTTGGCAGCCCGTGGGCGTCGAGCAGCCGGTGCAGCGCCGCCACATGGCCGAGGTCGAACAGCTCGAACTCCGGCACCACACCGAGCTCCTGGGTACGCCGGTACAGCTCGGTGACGAAGCCCCACGGGTTCAGGAACACGTCGTCGCCGAAGTTGACGGTGCCCATGGTCAGCGAGCAGGAGTCCGGTGCGGCGTCGAGCACCCGGAGCCGGTCGTCGTACGGGTCGCTGACCGCACCACCGGTCGACAGCTGCACGACCAGGCTGGTGTGCGCGCGCAGCGCCTCGACGGTCTCCTTCAGCCGGCCCGGGTCGAGGGTCGGCCGATGCTCGTGGTCGCGGACGTGCACGTGGATCATGGCGGCCCCGGCGGTCTGGCAGCGCTGCGCGGTCTCCACCAGCTCGTCGAGGGTGGTGGGCAGCTGCGGGCAGTCGGCCCTGGCCGTCTCGGCTCCGGTGGGGGCCACGGTGATGAGAGTCTTCGCGCTGCTCGCCGCACCCATGCCGGTCACGCCTGTCATGGTGGCAGACTCCCCGAGGAGACGTCGCCGAAGCCCGGAGGGCGCGCATGCGAGCGGTCCTGCAGCGGGTCCGCGACGCCGACGTGACCGTCGACGGCGACGTCGTCGGGGCGATCACCCGGCCGGGCCTGGTCGTCCTGCTCGGCGTCACGCACGGCGACTCCACGCCGGTGGCCGGGGCGCTGGCGCGCAAGATCTGGGAGCTGCGGATCCTGGGCGAGGAGCGCTCCTGCGCCGACGTCGGCGCGCCGCTGCTCGTGGTCAGCCAGTTCACGTTGTACGCCGACACGCGCAAGGGTCGCCGCCCGTCGTGGAGCGGCGCCGCGCCGGCCGCGGTCTCCGAGCCGTTGTACGACGCGTTCTGCTCGGCACTGCGGGGACTCGGCGCCCAGGTGGCCACGGGTGTCTTCGGTGCGAGGATGCAGCTGCGGCTGGTCAACGACGGCCCGGTGACGCTGCTGATGGAGATGTGACCATGACCAACCGCGGGTTCTCCGACGTACGAACTGCTCCGGCCCGGCGGTCACGACCGCGGCGCGGCCGTACGCTAACTTCATGACCGCAGACGTCGGCACGACCGCGCGTCGGGGCTTCGTGCGCCGCCACAAGGTGATCGCCGCGCTCGTCGCCCTGCTGCTGGTGTTGGCGGCTGCGGTGGCCGGCTTCGCGTTCTACCTCAACGCGCAGATCGACGAGGTCGCGCGGTACGAGAGCAAGCTCCGCGAGCCGCTGCGCCCCCCACCGCCGACCGGCGAGGCGGCCGAGGCGCAGAACATCCTCCTGCTCGGCACGGACAAGGGCCACGGTGAGACGATCGAGGACGAGCTCGCCGACGGCCGGTGGACCCCGGGCGCGTTTCGCAGTGACACGGTCATGATCGTGCATCTGCCCGCGGACCGGGACGAGGCCTACCTGGTGTCGATCCCGCGCGACAGCTACGTCCGAGTCCCCGGTTTCGGCCGGCAGAAGGTCAACGCCGCCTTCTCCTTCGGCGGTCCCGACCTGGCCATGCGGACGATCGAGGACCTGACCGGCGTCTACCTCGACCACGTCGCGATGATCGACTGGACCGGCTTCCGCCACCTCACCTCGGCGATCGGAGGAGTGGAGGTCACCGTCGCCGAGACGTTCTTCGACCCGAAGAACAACCGGACCTGGCAGGCCGGAAGCCACCAGCTCGAGGGCCAGGAGGCGCTGGACTACGTGCGAACCCGCTACGGGCTGGAGAACGGCGACTTCGACCGCATCAAGCGCCAGCAGAACTTCCTGCGCGCGGTGATGCGGAAGACCGTCAGCAACGGGACGCTGGCGAACCCGGTGAAGCTGACGAACCTCGTCCAGGCGATCACCGACGCCGCCACGGTCGACGCCGGCTGGACGACGGCCGAGATCCGCGAGACCGCGCTGGACCTGCGGCACCTGCGCTCCAACGACGTGGTGTACCTGACCGCGCCGACCCGCGGTTACCGTGACGTCCAGGGGATCGGCAGTGTCGTGCTGCTGGCCCAGAAGGAGAGCCGCGCTCTCTGGAGGTCGCTGCGCACCGATGACGTCGGGGCGTACCTCGACAAGTACGGCGGAGAGCGCCTGCCCGACGCCGCGGCGATCCCCTGACCCGGCTCGCGGGCCGGCAGACTCAGCGCGCGGTCCGGGCGATCCGCACCGCGCTGATCGCGACCATGTCGTACCGGTTGCCGGGCACGCTGGCCCGGATCGTCAGCGTGACGCGACCCGACTGCACCGGCGGGATTCGGACCACCTGCAGCAGCCGCGGGACGGACAACGTGTGCAGTTCCTGCACGATCCAGCGATCGCCGGCGAAGTCCCAGCGCACGCGCGAGATCCGCCGGTAGTCCAGGTACGCATCGGTGGCGTCTCCTCGGCCGCCGCGGGCGTATCCCGGAACCAGGCCGACCGCGCCGATCCGCTGCCGCGACCCCAGGCGGAACGTCAGCGTCTCCCTCCGGCCGTTGCCCGGACAGCCCCATGCCGTGCCCCGGAGGTCGTCGATGGTGTTCCCCACGCCGTACCGAACCGGGCGGCCGGTGGCGTCGACTCTGAACGGTGCCCGACAGCTCGCCGCTGCGGACGCGACCGGCACCGGAGTGAGGGGGCCGCGATACGGCCGGCCGGTCAGCCGGCCGGTGGTCGGCTCGTCGGCGCCCGCCCGCGGCGGCTCCGGGGTGGGCGCCGGCTCCGGAGTGGGCTGCACGATGCCGAGCGCCGCGTCGGCGAGGTCGTCCGCGGACGTGCCGGCGGTCGTATCACCGGTGGCCGACACCGGCGGTCCGGTGAACGCGCCGGGAGCCGAGACGTCGGGTCCGCCGCCGGACCAGCGCTCGGCGACGACGTAGGCGCCGATGACCATCCCCAGGGCCAGCCCGAGGACGCCGAGCAGGATGAGAAAGCGCTGCTCGCCCTCACGCCGCCCCGCGGCGTCGTACAGCCCGTCGAGGCCGTGGTGCCGGCCGTCGTAGAGCCGGGGTCGTCGTACCGACATGTCCGTCACAGACTACGGCCGCGCACCACCACGGCGATGCGCGGCCTTCGTCGTACGACGGAGGAGTGTCAGACCGCGATCTCGACCTCGGCCACGACGCCGCGGGCAGCCACCACCGAGCGCTCGACCGGCTCGGCGGCCGGCACCAGTGTGCGCAGCGTCCACCGCCCTGGCGCGGCGAAGAAGCGGAAGTGCCCGGTGGCCGAGGTCGGCACCTCGGCGGTGAAGTCGCCGCCGCCGTCCAGCAGCCGCACGTACGCTCCGCCCACCGGCGCTGTGCCGCGCAGCACGACGCCCTGGATGATCGACTCCCGAGCCACATCGACACCGTCGAGCGGCAGTCCGCCCTCGGTCACCCCGCACACGGCTCAGACCGTCCCGGGCTCGTCACCGACCGCCACCGGTACGCCGACGAGCGAGCCGTACTCCGTCCACGACCCGTCGTAGTTCTTGACGTGGGGCTGGTCGAGCAGCTCGTGCAGGACGAACCAGGTGTGCGCGCTCCGCTCGCCGATGCGGCAGTAGGCGATGGTGTCCTTGCCGAAGTCGACACCGGCGTCGGCGTACAGCCGGCGCAGCTCCTCGTCGCTCTTGAAGGTGCCGTCCTCGTTGGCCGCCTTGCTCCACGGGATGTTGGCCGCGGTCGGCACGTGCCCGCCGCGCTGCGCCGACTCCTGCGGCAGGTGCGCCGGCGCCAGCAACCGGCCGGCGTACTCGTCGGGGCTGCGCACGTCGACGAGGTTCTTCGCACCGATGGCGTCGACGACCTCGTCCCGGAACGCGCGGACGCTCAGGTCCGGGTCCGCCGCGGTGTACGTCGTGGCGGGACGCTCGGTGACCTCGTCGGTCAGCTGCCGGCTGTCGAGCTCCCACCGCTTGCGGCCGCCGTCGAGCAACCGCACGTCGCGGTGGCCGTAGAGCTTGAAGTACCAGTAGGCGTACGCGGCGAACCAGTTGTTGTTGCCGCCGTACAGGATCACGGTGTCGTCGTTGCCGATGCCGCGCTGTGACAGCAGCCGGCTGAACTGCTCGCGGTCGACGAAGTCGCGGCGTACCGGGTCTTGCAGGTCCTGCTTCCAGTCCAGCTTGACGGCGCCACGGATATGGCCCTTGTCGTAGGCGGTGGTGTCCTCGTCCACCTCGACGAGGACGACCTGGGGATCGTCGAGGTGGTCCTCGACCCAGGCTGCGTCGACGAGTACGGCGTCGCGGCTCATGTGAGTACCTCCGGATTTGGTCAGGGATTGACGTCGATGGGGTGGCCCTCGGATTGGGGGGCGCCGCGGGTGAGCACCGGGCCGGCGGAAGTGGCGGCCAGGGCCTACCGTGGCGGGGCGCGTCAACTCGGCCGGGATGGTCGGCGGTCCCAAGAGCCGGCGCGACTCAGTCGGCTCACCCGGTCAGCGGATGCGACGCAGCGGGCCGCGACACAGCGCCGAGCGCACGCGGCAGTGGTCCACCGCCCGGCGCTTGGTGAGCGATGCCGAGGTCATGGCTTTGAGCCTACGGCGCCCAGCCAACGGCACGCCGGCCTGTCCCACATGGCGAGACCTGCTCTCACCAACGGCCGGCGGCCGACCGCCTTCTCCCGTATGCCACGGTCACCGCCACGAGCAACGGCCCCCACAAGAGCCCGGGCGCGTAGCAGGCGATCATGAGGTCGGCCCACGGCGAGCGGGGCCGGTCGGCGAATCCGCTGACGCGATCCCAGTTGGCCACGCTCATGCGGCCGATCCACATGACCGCTCCGGCGCCGGCCAGCGCTACCGCGACGACCGGCCCTGGTGGCACCGGCCTCCCGCCGAGAACGGGCACCCACCGCGGCACCCGCTCCCCCCACGGCTGGACGAGTCCCAGCGTGAGCAGTGCCGCGCCGACCGTGAGCACGCTGAGCAGCACGACGTACGCCGTTCCCCAGCCGGGGATGTGCAGCGTGCGCAGCCGCTCGGCGCTCCACCCCAGTGGCAGCCCCAGACCGAGCAGGGTCCGCCACAGCGCCGACGGCAGCACGGACAGGACCGCGGCGTATGCACACCACACCGCCCACCACGGTGTCCCCGACGCTGTTCGCCCGGCTGTCGTCACCCGCCGGCGAACGGCGGGAGCAGCTCGATCACGTCGCCGGCGCGCAGCGGCACCGACGCCGGGTCGCGGGTGCCGACCGGCTGGTCGCCGACCAGCACCGAGCAGACGCCGACGACGCGGTCGAACCGGGCGTCGTCGCGACGCATCTCGTGCACGGCCGCAAGCGCGTCCGCCAGCGTCGCCGCCGTGACGATGTCGGCCTCACGTCCCGCGGCGGCTCGGGCGGCCGCCCAGTACCGCACGGTGACGCGCGCCGCGCCGGCCTCAGCAGCGGTGTCCACGTCGGTTATCCTGGCGCATGCGACGAGGCCCGGGCGATCCCGCCCTGGGCCTCGTGCCGCTCGTGGCCGCACGAGAGGGGTCGAGATGACAGCCCTCCTGCTGCTCACCAACGCGCTGCAGCCGCCGGCCGAGGTCCTGCCCGCACTCGGGCTGCTGCCCCATCAGGTGCGGGTGCTGCCGGCCGAGCCGGCGGCGCTGCTCGACTCCCCGCCTGTCGACGCCGTGCTCGTGGACGGGCGCGCCGACCTGGCGAAGGTGCGCGGGCTCACACGCCTGATCCGCACCACCGGGATCGACGTGCCGCTGCTGCTCGTCGTCACCGAGGGTGGCCTGGTGGTCGTGGCCGTGGACTGGGGGGCCGATGACGTCCTGCTGAACACCGCCGGCGCGGTCGAGGTCGACGCCCGCCTGCGACTGGCCGTTGAGCGGTTGCGGTCCGCCACGCGGACCGGCGCCGAGGAGCGCGTCATCCGCTCCGGCGGCGTCGTCGTCGACGAGGCGGGCTACACGGCCAAGCTGGACGGCCGGACGCTGGACCTGACGCTCAAGGAGTTCGAGCTGCTGAAGCACCTCGCGCAGCACCCGGGCCGGGTGTTCACCCGGCAGCAGCTGCTGCAGGAGGTCTGGGGCTACGACTACTTCGGTGGCACCCGCACCGTCGACGTGCACGTGCGGCGGCTGCGGGCCAAGCTCGGCCCCGAGCACGAGGGCCTCATCGGCACCGTCCGCAACGTCGGCTACCGCTTCGTGCTGCCGCCGGAGGACCGGTCCACGGACAGGTCCGGTGCCGTGGCGGCGGACACGTCGAACCCGTCGGCGAGCAGGGGCAGCGCCACTCGGGCGGGGACCAGCGACGCTTGACCCGGCGCCACGGCGCTCGGGCCAGAGGTGGCCGGGGGCTGGGCGTCGGTGCGGACGGCGGAGGCGCGCCAGTGCGGAGCAGTCCTGCGCCGTACATCCTTCTCCAGCGACTCCTCCAGGCGGTCCATCCACAGCACGAGCGCCAGGCAGGTGAGCGGGACCAGGGGAAGCAGGCACAGCAGCAGGAGCTGGGGCATGAGCGCGGGCCGCGCGGGCTCGCCGGGTGGAGCGAACCGACGGCCTCCTCCTTCCTCTGGGGGACTGCCCGGGGACGGCGACGCCGAAACCGGGCAGCCGCATACCAGTGTCGTCCCCAACCGCTCCGGTCGCGGCGGTGCCACGCTGGAGGAGGTCCCGGCACGCGCCGGGCACGGCGTCCCGCCGGCGGCTCTAGGGTGCTGGGGGTGGACGCCGACCGAGCCCAGTACGCCGAGATCTCGGTGCTGCCCAGCCTGGACGGCGCTGGGGCCGCGCGGGTGCGCGAGCTGGCGCAGGTTGCGGCCGACGCCGACGGCGTGCGCCCGCTCGGCGACCACGTGATGCTGGCGCTGCGGTACGGCGGGTCGGGGTCGGCGCGGCACCTGCTCGCCGTGCGGAACGGCCGGTGGGTCGGCTACGGCCACCTCGACCTCTCCGACCGGATGCAGGGGGCCAGCGCAGAGGTCGTCGTACACCCCGAGCACCGCAGGCGCGGCGTGGGCCGGGCCCTGGTCGAGGCCATGCTGGCGGAGGCGCGGCCGCCGGCGCTGCGGCTGTGGGCGCACGGGCACCG
>JALYMZ010000294.1 GCA_030773435.1 Actinomycetota bacterium
ACCGCTGCGGCGGTCGGCACGGCGGGCCACCTCGGTCAGGCCAGCGCGCCGTCGCCCAAGAGCGCATCGACGAACGCCTCCGGCTCGAACGGCGCCAGGTCGTCGGCGCCCTCACCGAGCCCGACCAGCTTGACCGGCACCCCGAGCTCGCGCTGTACGGCGACGACGATGCCGCCCTTGGCGGTCCCGTCGAGCTTGGTGAGCACGATCCCGGTGACGTCGACCACGTCGGTGAAGACGCGGGCCTGCTGCAGGCCGTTCTGCCCGGTGGTGGCGTCGAGCACGAGAAGCACCTCGCTGACCGGGGTGAGCTTCTCGACCACCCGCTTGACCTTGCCGAGCTCGTCCATCAGCCCGGCCTTGGTGTGCAGGCGACCGGCTGTGTCCACGAGTACGGTGTCGGCCTCCCGCTCGATCCCCTCCCGCACCGCGTCGTACGCCACGCTCGCCGGGTCGCCGCCCTCCGGTCCGCGGACCGTGTGCACGCCGACGCGCTCGCCCCAGGTCTGCAGCTGGTCCGCCGCCGCCGCGCGGAACGTGTCTGCGGCGCCGAGCACGACGTCGGCCTCCTGTGCGACGAGCACCCGCGCGACCTTGCCGACCGTGGTGGTCTTCCCAGAACCGTTCACGCCGACGACCAACGCCACACCGGGCCTGCCCTCCGACCGGGACATCCGCAGCTCACGGTCGAGGTCGGGACCCACCAGCGCCACCAGCTCCTCGCGGAGGATGCGCCGCGCCTCGTCGGCGGACTCCACGCCCTCCACGCGGACGCGCGCCCGCAGCCGGTCGACCAGCTCCTGTGTCGGCCCGACCCCCAGGTCGGACGTGAGCAGCGTTTCCTCGATCTCCTCCCACGTGTCCTCGTCGAGCCGGTCGCGCGACAGCAGGGCGAGCAGACTTCGGCCGAGCGTCGTCTGCGACCGGGCGAGCCGTGTGCGCAGCCGGACCAGGCGGCCCTGTGCCGGCTCGGGCCGCTCGACCTCGGGGACCGGAGTGACGACCTCGGGCTCGCGCAGCCGAGGGTCCTCGACCGCCGTCCCCGTAGACGCCTCCGCCTCCTCGTCGAGCCGGGGCTCCACCGTGTCCGTCGAGACTGCGCCGGGCGGAGGCTCCGCCGTACGACGGGAGGCCCGCCGGCGCACCAACCCGGTGACCAGGCCGAGGCCACCGAGGACCACGACCGCGGCAAGGATGAGGATCAGCTCGATGTACTCGGCCACGATGTCTCATCCTCTCAGACCCGCCAGCGGGCCCGCAGTGCGACGAAGCCAGGGCCGGACCCGCTCTTCGGCGGTACCCCGCCGGCCGCCGTGGAACACCGGATCCACGACTTCCTGGAAAACGGTGGCCGTACGGCCGCACCGCACCACCGTCTTCCCCGGTTCCGTGGATGCCGTCATGGCGGCAGGCCGGCCCGCGCCGCGTTGCCCGGCGCGACGAGGTCACGCCGGCTCTGGCTCCCGTAGCCGCTGGCTGATCACCGTGGTGACCCCGTCGGCGCGCATGCTGACGCCGTACAGCGCGTCGGCGACCTCCATCGTCCGCTTCTGGTGGGTGATGACGACGAGCTGGCTGTTCTGCCGCAGCTCCTCGTAGATCCGCAGCAACCGACCGAGGTTGGTGTCGTCGAGTGCCGCCTCCACCTCGTCAAGGACGTAGAACGGCGAGGGCCGCGCCTTGAACAACGCCACGAGGAACGCCACCGCGACCAGTGCCCGCTCCCCACCGGACAGCAGCGACAGCCGCTTGACCTTCTTGCCTGGTGGGCGTGCCTCCACCTCGATGCCGGTCGTGAGCAGGTCATCGGGCTCGGTGAGCAGCAGCCGCCCCTCCCCTCCCGGGAACAGGCGGGGGAAGGCCGCGGCGAACTCGCGGGCCACGTCGGCGAACGCCTCGGCGAAGATCCCCTCCACCCGGTCGTCGACCTCGCGCACGATGCCGAGCAGGTCACGCCGGGTCTTGCGCACATCGTCCAGCTGCTCGCCGAGGAACCGGTGCCGCTCCTCCAGCGCGGAGAACTCCTCCAGCGCCAGCGGGTTCACGGTCCCCAGCACGGCCAGCTGCCGCTCGGCGGTCCGCAGCCGCTGCTCCTGCGCGCCGCGCACGAACGGCACCGCCTCGGGCTCGGCGTCACGGTCCTCACCGGCCGCGGCCGGAGGTGCCGGCACCGGCACGTCCGGCCCGTAGTCCCCGAGCAGCTCCTCGGCGTCGAGTCCGACCTCGGCAGCCGCACGCTCCTCCAGCTGCTCGATGCGCAGCCGTTGCTCGGCCCGTGCCATCTCGTCGCGGTGTGCCGCGTCGGTGAGTCGGCTCAGCTCGGCGTCGACCTCGTGCAGCCGCTCCCGCACCACTGAAAGCTCCTGCTCACGTTCGGCCCGCGCCCGCTCGACGTCCGCGCGCGCCTCGGCGGCAGCGGCGAGCGACTGCTCCAGTCGGGCGAGTACGACGTCTGCGGCGCGCCGAACCGCCTCGGCGGCAGTGACCTCGGCCCGCCGGCGAGCCCGCCGCGACTCCTCCCGTGCGCGTCCCTGCCGTTCCTCCTCGGCGACCGCTCGGAGCCGCTCGGCGTGGCCCTGCATCGCCCGAGCGCGCTCCTCGGCGCTGAGCAGCGCCAGCCGGGCCTCCGTCTCGATCTGGCGGGCCGCGCGTGCGGCCGCCGACAACCGCGTGAGCTCGTCGGTGTCGGGCTCCTCCTCCGGCACCTGCTGGGCCGTCCGCAGTCGCGTCTCGAGGTCGGCCAGGCCGGCCAGGTCACGTTCGTGGGCGGCCTCTGCCTCGCCGATGGCGTGGGCCAGCCGCGCCGCCTCCTCGTTCGCCGAGCGGGTCAGCGATCCCAGGTGCCCCAGCTCCTCGGCGACCGCGGCTAGGGCGGCGTCGGACTCGTGCAGTTTGGCGAGGCCCACATCCACCCGACGCTGCGCGACCGTCCGCTCCTCCTCCAGCCGGGCCACCTCCTCACCCAGCGCCGCGCAGGACCGCGTCGCCTCCGCGAGCCGCTCGCTCGTCTCGGCGACCGCCGCCTGGACCTCGATGCGCGAGGGCGCGGACACCGACCCGCCGGCGGCGTAGTGGGCACCCAGGAGGTCACCGTCTCGGGTGACGGCCACGGTGAGCCGCGTCGCCGCGAGCAGAGCCCGTGCCTGCGCCAGGTCGTCGACGACCACGACGCCGGACAGCAGCCGCCGAATGGCGACCCGCAGCTCCACCGGAGGCTCCACCACGTCCACCGCGTACGACGTACCGGCGGGCGCCGGCGGCCAGTCGGCGGCGTCGTCGTCGGGCCCGCCGGCCACGACGATGCCCGCCCGGCCGAGATCGTCGGCCTTGAGCCGTTCGATGGCCGCGAGCGCTTGGTCGACGCCACCGACGGCGACTGCGTCGGCAGCAGGTCCGAGGGCCGCCGCGACCGCGGCCTCGTACCCCGACCGCACCGAGAGCACGTCCGCGACGGACCCGACCAGGCCGGGTGGCCGGTCGCGGGCGGCTAGCAGCGCGCCGGCGGCGTCCTTGCGTGTCAGTCCCAGGTCGAGGGCCTCCCGACGGGCGACCAGCGCGACCCGGTCCCGCTCCGCCGACGCCGCCTCGTCCTGGCGCTTGGCCAGCCGCTCCACCAGGTCGTCGAGGGTCGACCGCGCGGCCTCGTACTCGGCGTCGAGACCCTGCTCCCCGGCGTCGAGGCCGGCCACGCGGGTCTCCAGCGCGGTGAAGTCCCGGCGGGCGCGCTCGGCACGCCCGAGCGCCTGCTCACGCGCGGCGTGGAGCCGGTCGACCTCCTCGCGTGCCGCGGCGGCGCGGCTCCTCAGCGCATCCACCCGGCCGGTGAGCCGAACCAGGCCCTCGCGCCGGTCGGCAGCGGCTCGCTGCAGGGCGGCGACCCGGCGCTCCTCCTCCGCATGTGTGCTCTCGGCCCGCTGC
>JALYMZ010000295.1 GCA_030773435.1 Actinomycetota bacterium
GAGCAGAACCGCGTTGGACTTCACCGACCGGCACGCCCGCCACGCGAACGCCAGGTCGGCGAGCACGTCGTCGGCGACCGGATCCCCCGACACCAGCCGCCACGCCGCCGGGTCGTCGCCGGCGGCGTCCACCGCGTCGCGCTCCTGCATCAGCAGCCCACCGGAGATCGGCCGCGTGTCGATGCCGCGGCGGGCGGCATCGGCGCAGCGCAGCAGCCGGATGTTCTTGCGTGTCGCGAGGATCTCGACCGCTCCTTCGTCGTACGCCGGCGCCACCACCACCTCGGTGAAGACGTCGGCCACCTGCCGGGCCATGGGCACCGACACCGGCCGGTTCGCCGCGACCACCCCGCCGAACGCCGACGCGGGGTCGCAGGCGTGCGCCTTGCGGTGCGCGTCGGCGACGTCGGTGCCGACGGCGATGCCGCAGGGGTTCGCGTGCTTGACGATCGCCACCGCCGGCGTGGAGAAGTCGTACGCCGCCCGACGTGCCGCATCGGCGTCGACGTAGTTGTTGTAGGACATCTGCTTGCCGTGCAGCTGCTCGGCCTGCGCCAGCCCCGGCTGCGGCGCGAACCCCGAGACGTACACCGCGCCGCGCTGGTGCGGGTTCTCGCCGTAGCGCAGCGCCTCGGCACGGTCCCAGGTGGCACCGACCCAGGCCGGCCAGCCGGTGCCGTCGCCGGTGTCGGCGAGCACGGTGCCGACCCAGGAGGCGACGTGGACGTCGTACGTCGCGGTGTGCACGAACGCGTCGGCGGCCAACCGTCGCCGTTCCGTCAGGGTGAACCCGCCGGCTCGCACCGCACGGAGGACGTCGGCGTACCGCGTCGGCGAGACGACGACCGCCACATTGGCGTGGTTCTTCGCCGCGGCCCGCACCAGCGCCGGCCCGCCGACGTCGATCTGCTCGACGCACTCCTCGGCCGACGCGCCGGAGCGCACCGTCGCGGTGAACGGGTAGAGGTTGCTGACCACCAGGTCGAACGGCTCGACTCCCAGCTCGGCCAGCTCGGCCCGGTGCGACTCCCGCCGACGGTCCGCCAGGAGTCCCGCGTGCACCGCGGGGTGCAGCGTCTTGACCCGGCCGTCGAGGCACTCGGGAAACCCGGTGAGCTGCTCCACGGGGGTCACCGGGACACCGGCACCGGCGATGTGGGCCGCAGTCGACCCGGTCGACACGAGCGTGACAGCGGCCTCGTGCAGGCCGCGGGCCAGGTCCTCCAGCCCGGCCTTGTCGTACACCGACAGCAGGGCGCGCCTGATCGGACGCTGCTCGCTCACGAGCCGAACCGGACCTTCCTGCCGCAGACGGTGAACCCCTCGCGGACCATCCGCCCCACGGCTTCGATGAGCATCCGTCGCTCGGCGACCTTGATGCGCTCGTGCAACGACTCGACCGTGTCGTCGTCCGCCACCGGCACCGGGACCTGCGACACGATAGGGCCGGTGTCGACGCCCTCGTCGACCACGAACAGGGTCGCGCCGCTCACCTTGACCCCGTGGGCCAACGCGTCCCGCGGGCCGTGCCGGCCGGGGAACGCGGGCAGCAGTGACGGATGGGTGTTGACGTAACGGCCGCCGAAGTGGGCCAGGAACGCGGGCCCGGCGAGTTTCATGAAGCCGGCCGAGACGACGAGATCCGGCGCGTACGACGCCACAATCGCGGCCAGCGCGGCGTCCCAGTCGGCGCGAGAGGTGTGGTCCTCGACCCGGTGCACGAACGTCGGCACGCCGGCCCGCTCGGCACGGGCCAGCCCCTCGATCCCGCAGCGGTCGGCGCCCACGGCCACCACCACGGCGCCGTACGCCGGGTCGGCGCAGGCGTCGAGCAGCGCCTGCAGGTTGGTGCCGGCACCGGACACGAGCACGACGAGGCGAGCGGGGCGCGCGGGCACCGGGTCACGATAACGGCCCCGGCACCGTTCTCGGGCTGCGGTGGAGCCAGCACAGCAGCACGCCGGCCACGGTGCCGCCCAGGCCGGCGGAGACGGCGGCGGTGAGGACCACCGGCGTCAGGTCGGGACCGACGTCAACCAGCCGCCCGGGTCCCACCGCACCTCCGGCGAGACCGGTGAGAAGCCCGGTCGCGAGTCCGCCGAACGCGCCGGCCAGCCCGCCGCGTAGAGCCGAGCGCTCGACGCCGCCGACCGGGTACCGGCGCAGGGCCACGAGGGCGCCCACGGCACCGCTGAGGACCGGCGCGGCGACCACCGCGGCCATCCACGCGGGTACTGCGCCGTCGTGCGGCAGCGCGGCGAGCAGCGGGAACGCCGGCACGGCGCCCAGCGACACGCCGGTGGGGGCGACCACCGTACCGGTGCCGAACGTGAAACCCGGCCCCACCACGAAGGCCACCGCCAGCAGCGCGGCGTTCGGCAGCAGCAGCACTCCGACGAGCAGGAAGATCGCCCCGCCCACCCGGCCCGCGCGCAGCCCGTCGGCCACGGTCGCCGCGGCGGCGAAGTCGGCGGCGAGCGCTCCGGTGACGAGCGCGGCGCCGACCGCGACCAGCGACAGCAGTACCGCGACGCCGCCGGTGGTCGCCGCACA
>JALYMZ010000296.1 GCA_030773435.1 Actinomycetota bacterium
GCGCCGGACCGTGACGGCTTCGCCGGGCTCGGCGTGCCCCGGCCGTACCCGATGCCGCGGGTGGACCTCGTCGACACCTCCGGCCGGCGGTTCGACCTGGTGTCGGACACGACCCACCCGGTGACGCTGGTGTTCTTCGGCTACACCAACTGTCCGGACGTGTGCAACGTCGTCCTGGCCGACGTCGCCTCCGCGCTGACCCGGGTCGACCCCCGGGTGCGCGACGACGTGCAGGTGTTGTTCATCAGCACCGACCCGGCGCGCGACAACCCGGGCACGATCCGCGAGTACCTCGACCGCTTTGACCCGCGGTTCGAGGGGCTGACCGGCCCGCTGCCGCGGATCAAGGCGGCCGCCCGGCCGCTGGGGGTGCTGATCGAGGGCACCCGCCGGCTGCCGAGCGGCGGCTACGAGGTGGGGCACGGCAGCCAGGTGCTGGGGTTCACCGCGGACGACACCGCTCGGGTGGTGTGGACCGAGGGTACGCCGGTCGGCGATCTCGTCGCCGACATCACCGCGCTGTCCCGCCGCGCGTAGGGCGGCGGGACCCGAGCCGCCGACACCTGTCAGCGTGCGGTACGCCGAACGGGTCGGCGACCGGCTGACAGCCCGACCGCCGACGCGCACGGTAGGTTCGGCGGCGATGGTGGCTGCGTCGATCCCCAGCCCGGACCAGGGTGTGTGGTACCTCGGGCCGGTCCCGGTCCGCGGCTACGCCCTGTGCATCATCGCCGGCGTCGTCGCCGCGGTCTGGTTGGGCAACCGCCGTTGGGCGGCGCGCGGGGGCCGGCCTGGTGCCGTCGGCGACGTCGCGGTCTGGGCGATCCCGTTCGGCCTGGTGGGCGCCCGGCTGTACCACGTGGTCACCGACTACCAGCTGTACTTCGGTGCCGGCCGCAACCCGGTCGAGGCGCTCTACGTGTGGCGCGGCGGCCTCGGCATCTGGGGCGCGATCGGGCTCGGCGCGGTGGGGGCCTGGATCGGCTGCCGGCGGCACGGCATCCGTTTCCTTCCCTTCGCCGACGCGATGGCGCCGGGCCTGGCGGTGGCCCAGGCGCTGGGCCGGTGGGGCAACTGGTTCAACCAGGAGCTGTTCGGCCGGCCGACGACGCTGCCGTGGGCACTGGAGATCGACCGGGCCAACCGGCCACCCGGCTACGCGTCATACGAGACGTTCCACCCGACGTTCCTCTACGAGTTCGGGTGGAACCTCGGCGTCGCCGTACTCGTGATCTGGGCCGACCGGAGGTTCCGGCTGGGCCACGGCCGTGCGTTGGCGCTGTACGTGATGGCCTACACCGCCGGCCGGGCCTGGATCGAGCACCTCCGCATCGACACGGTCAACCAGCTGTTCGGGCTGCGGCTCAACGTGTGGACCTCGATCGTGGTGTTCCTCGCCGCGCTGACCTTCTTCGTCTGGTCCGCCCGCCGGCACCCGGGCCGCGAGCGGGTCGTGCAGGCGGCGCCGGAGGACGACGGTCCCACGACCGAGGCCGCCGCCGACGTCGAGGCGACCGGCCGCGCTGACCCGCAAGCGCGGTGACACGTCCGGACCCGCCCCGCCCGGACTGCGCGTGACCGAACGTGTCAGGCGGCTGACCGTCGGAGCCGGCCCAGCCGCGGCGGATAGGGTCGGAGACCGTGCGCAGAGCCAAGATCGTCTGCACTCTCGGTCCGGCCACGTCCACCGCGGAGCGGGTCCGACGGCTGGTCCAGGCCGGCATGGACGTCGCCCGGCTCAACCTCAGCCACGGCACCCGTGCCGACCATGAGCGGGTCTACCGGCTGGTGCGGCAGGCTGCCGACGAGGCCGGCCGCGGGGTCGGGGTGCTGGTGGACCTGCAGGGGCCGAAGATCCGGCTCGGCCGGTTCCCCGACGGCCCGGTGACCGTGCACGAGGGTGACCGCTTTCTCATCACCACCCGTGACGTGCCGGGCGGCCAGCGGGAGTGCTCGACGACGTACGCCGGCCTGCCCGACGACGTGCGTGCCGGCGACGCGATCCTCATAGACGACGGCCAGGTGCGCGTGCGGGTGGAGTACGTCGACGAGGTCGACGTGCACACGGTCGTGGAGGTCGGCGGGGAGCTGAGCAGCCACAAGGGCCTCAACCTGCCCGGGGTGACGGTGAGCGCGCCGGCGCTGAGCGAGAAGGACGTCGAGGACCTGCGCTGGGCGCTGCACCTGCGGGCCGACTGGATCGCCTTGTCGTTCGTGCGGTCCGCCGGCGACGTCGCCGACGTGCGACGGGTGATGGCAGAGGAGGGGGAGTCGCTCCCGGTCGTGGCGAAGATCGAGAAGCCGCAGGCCGTGGACAACCTCGAGGCGATCGTCGAGGCGTTCGACGGCTTCATGGTCGCGCGCGGTGACCTCGGCGTGGAGATGCCGCTGGAGATCGTGCCAACGGTGCAGAAGCGGATCATCGAGCGCGCGCGGGTGCACGCCAAGCCGGTCGTCGTGGCGACCCAGATGCTGGAGTCGATGATCTCCGCGCCCCGGCCCACCCGGGCGGAGGCCTCCGACGTCGCCAACGCCGTCCTCGACGGGGCCGACGCGGTCATGCTGTCCGCCGAGACCAGCATCGGCGACTACCCGATCGAGGCGGTGGAGACGATGCGCCGGATCATCGCCGCGACCGAGAGCCCGGGGCTGCACCGGCTGGCGGCGATCGACTGGTCCCCGCGGACCAAGAGCGGGGTGATCTGCAAGGCCGCCGCGGAGGTGGCCGAGCGGTTGCGGGCGCGGTTCGTGTGCGCGTTCACCACCTCCGGTGACAGCGCCCGGCGGATGGCGCGGTACCGCTCCCACGTGCCGGTGCTGGCCTTCACCCCGGACCCGGCGGTGCGCTCGCAGCTGTCGCTGACGTGGGGCACGGAGACGTTCCTGGTACCGATGGTGCAGCACACCGACGAGATGGTGCGGCAGGTCGACCAGTCGCTGCTCGACATCGGCCGCTGCGGGGAGGGCGAGCTGGTCGTCATCGTCGCCGGCAGCCCGCCCGGGATCGCCGGGTCCACCAATGCGCTGCGGGTGCACGTGATGGGCGACGCCATCGAGGGCGTTGCCCCGGCGTACCGCTCCGCCATGTGACTACGTGGTGACTTGACGTGGTCGCGGTAGGTGCGTACGTTCACCGGGCGCCGCCGGCGCCGACGTGTCGCCATCGCCGTACGTTGTCTTCCTCGCCCTGAAGGGATTGCCCCGTGACGTCATCACGCACCACGCGGGTCCGTGCGGTGACCGCCGTGCTGACCGCCGCCAGCGCCGGCATCGCCGGGCTGGTCGCGCAGCCAGCGACCGCCGCCGACGGCTCCGAGAGCACCTACCTCGTCGTCGCCCCCCGTGGGCAGGGTTCGGCCAAGGCCGTCGCCGCGCTCCAGCGGGCCGGCGGCGACGTCGTCGCGGACTACCGCCAGATCGGGGTCGTCGTCGCCACGGCGACCGCCGGTGAGGCCGCCGAGGTGCAGCGGGCGGGCGTGGGAGCAGTCGCCTCGACCGAGGGGCTCGGCGCGCTGCTGGACGAGGGGGACGCGGACGTCGACGCGGCGGCCACGCCGACCGACGAGTCGCTGTGGAGGCTGCAGTGGGACATGCGCGCCATCAACGTCGCCGAGGCGCACCAGATCAACGCCGGTGACCGTGACGTCGTCGTCGGAGTCCTCGACTCCGGTATCGCGGCGAACCACCCCGACCTCGCCGGCCAGGTCGACCCGGCGCTGTCCGCCGACTGCAACAGCGGCGCACCGGACACGTCGTACACCGCGTGGCAGCCGACGACGTCGGACCACGGGACCCACGTGGCCGGGACGATCGCGGCTGCGGACAACGGGATCGGCGTGATCGGCGTGGCGCCGGGCGTGACGTTGGCGTCGGTGAAGGTCGTCAACGACAGCGGCTTCATCTACCCGCAGGCGGCGCTGTGCGGGTTCATGTGGGCGGCGGAGCACGGGTTCGAGCTGACCAACAACAGCTACTACATCGACCCGTGGGAGTTCAACTGCCGCAACGACGAGCGGCAGCGTCCGGTGTGGCAGGCGATCCAGCGCGCGATCCGGTACTCGTCGTCGCAGGGTGTGCTCAACGTGGCCTCGGCCGGCAACAGCAACGTCGACCTGCAGCACAAGTTCATCGACGACGGCAGCCCCAACGACGGGTCCGCACCGGTCGAGGAGCGCCTGATCAACGGCGCGTGCGTCGACCTGCCCGCCGAGGCGCCCGGTGTGGTGACGGTGTCGGCCACCGGCTACACGAACCTCAAGAGCTACTACTCGTCGTACGGGCTCGGCGTCGTCGAGGTGGCGGCTCCCGGCGGGGACACCCGGGTGCGCAACCCCAACGTCTCCACGGTCGCCGACGCCATCCTGTCGACGACGCGCAACTCCCGCACCGGCGCATTGGGCTGGGGCTACAAGCAGGGCACGTCGATGGCCTCCCCGCACGCCACCGGAGTGGCGGCGCTGGCGCTGTCTGCGCAGGGCGACATGTCGCCGGGTCAGCTCGCGTCGTTCGTGCAGCGCACGGCCGAGCCGCTGCCGTGCCCGGAGGGCGTCTACGACCCCCGTCCGGGGCTGGACCAGTACCGCGCGACCTGCTCCGGTGGGCAGGTGAACGGGTTCTACGGCCACGGTCTGGTCGACGCGCTCGCCGCCGTGCAGTGACCACCTGAGCCGAACGCCGCCCGGGCGCCTTCCCCTGGAGGGTGCCCGGG
>JALYMZ010000297.1 GCA_030773435.1 Actinomycetota bacterium
GCCCCGCACCGCGCCCGCTGATCGCGGCCGCCGGCGTGCCGGCGACAGGTGAGGTGTTCCTGGACCGGCGCCCGTGGGGGACGTCGCTGCAGCTACGCCTGCAGGACCTCCCGCCGGCGTCCTCCTACACCGCCTGGGCGGTGTCCGACGGTGGAGCCCGCGTCCGGGTGGCGAGCTGGGGGCCGACGCCGGACGGGGCGGCGGAGATCAGCGGGGCGACGGCCCTGGCACCGGGGCAGGTGCGCTCGCTCGTCGTGGCCGCCGGCGACGGCCGGCAACTGCTCAGCCTCAGCTTCTGACCCCCGCACGGAAGCCGGCCGTCGGCCGCGGACGCGGCACCCCCGCCCGCCGAGCGAAGTCGCCGGCCGGTTGACTGCTCGCGTGCTGCGGGTGGTGGAGTTGGGGCGTGCAGGAGGAAGCCGGTGAGAGTCCGGCGCGGTCCCGCCACTGTGACCGGGAAGCGGACCCCCAGGCACGACCACTGTCCGATCACGGGCGGGAAGGTCGGGGGCGAGCGTAGATCCGGGAGTCGGGACACTCAGCGTTGACGCACCCTCACAACCTGGGGCGGCAGACCCTGGTAGGAGATGCCTCGATGTCCTGGCTCGCCGTACGGTTGTTCCCGCAGGCTGGTCTGAGCCTGCTGCTGGCAGTTCTGGCGGCGCTCGCGCTGCTGTTCGCTGTCGCGTTCGACCAGGGACAGCTCGCGCAACTGGTCCGGGCCGCCGCGGGAGACTCGACCGTTCATGAGGTCTTCCACGACGCGCGCCACATGCTCGGCTTCCCCTGCCACTGAGCGGCGGGCCGGCGGATGCGCAACATGTTCGTTCGCGGCGCGCTCAGCGGCGCTGCAGCCGGCCTGCTCACTTCGGTGGCGGCCTACTTCTTCGTCGAGCCGGTCCTGAGCGCGGCGATCGCGCTGGAAGGCCCGGCGGATGAGGCTGCACCGGTGAGCCGGCAGACGCAGACGCTGCTGGGGATGCCGGCTGGGTTCGTGCTCGCCGGGATCGCGCTCGGGCTGCTGTTCGCCGTCGCGTCCCGCGTCCTGCCGTCGAGCGCACCGCCGTGGCGGCGCATCGTCGGCCTGGCGGCGGGCGCCTTCCTGGCGCTCGCGCTGATCCCGGCGTTGCGCTACCCGGCGAACCCGCCCGGGGTCGGGGATCCGGAGACCATCGCCGGTCGGACGTCCAGCTACCTGCTGGCGGTCGCGCGCGGCGTGGTCGTCGTCGCAGGCGCGTACGCCGCGCTGCGGGCTCTTGCGGCACGCGGCGTGACGCCGGCTGTGCGGCAGAGCGCGGTCACGGCAGGTGCGCTGCTGGTGACCGCGGTCGGGTTCGCGCTGCTGCCCGACATCGTCGACCCGGTCAGCGCGCCGGCTGCACTCGTGTACGACTTCCGCGTCCGCTCGCTCGGGCTGCTGGCGCTGCTGTACGCGATCCTGGGCGCCGCTTTCGGGGCGCTGACGCTGCAGCGGGAGAGCGCCTCGACGCGCAGCGACGCTTCTCGGCTGCTGGTCTGAGCGGGCTGCGGCTGCTGCTGGTCCGGCACGCCGGGACGGCCCAGACCCGGCGACCGGTCGTGCCGGCGGACGAGCCGGCTGTCGCGCCTGCGCCCGATGTTGCAGGCTGGCTCGGCCGGAGCGGGACGGTCGTCACGTCCCCGGCCCGCCGCTGCCGCATCCCCGGCGTTGCGGTCGAGCCGCGGCTGGGTCCGTGGGATCTCGGGCGTTGGTCGGGGCGGCCGTTCGACGAGCTCGACCTGAGTGCGTGGCGTGCCGACCCGGCGTACGACGCCCACGGCGGCGAGTCGCTGCTCGCCCTGTCGAGCCGGGTGCACGGGCTGCTCGACGACTGGCACGACTCGACCGGTCGCCTCGCGGCGATCACGCACGCCGCGGTGGTCAAGGCGATGATCGTGTACGCGTTGCGCGCGCCGCTCGGGGCCGTCTGGGACGTCGACGTCGTGCCGGGGTCCGTCAGTGAGCTGCATGCGACGCCGGCCGGCTGGCGAGTCGTGCGGGTGAACTGCGCCGCGTGACCTGCCCGCTGTAGTCGTCGGCGGTGATCGCAGCAAGGCGAGTGGCGCCGGTCGCTGCCCACTACCGGACGACGATCTCGCCTTCCATGCTGGGATGGATGGTGCACGTGATCTTGTACGTGCCCGGCTTGGTCGGTGCGGTGAGCGTTGCGGGCCTGTCGGGGTCGAACGACCCGCTGTCGAACGATCCGTCGAGGGCGGTGACGGTGTGCGGCTCGCTGTCGCCGTCGACGATGCGCAGCGTCGCGCCCGGCGACACGGTTACGGCCGGGAACTGGAACCGGGCGACGCGGTAGGTCACGACTCCGTCCGGTGCGGTCTCCACCGGCGCTGGGGCGG
>JALYMZ010000298.1 GCA_030773435.1 Actinomycetota bacterium
GCCCCACAGCGCACGCCGGAACCGGCGGCGCTGCTGGCACCCGGCGACTCCGGCCCTCGGGTGCGCGAGCTGCAGTCGCGTCTGGACCAGATCGCGTGGTACGCACCGGACGTCACCGGCGAGTACGACGCGGTGACCGTGGCCGCGGTGCGTGGCTTCCAGCGCAAGCGTGGCCTGGACGCGACCGGCGAGGTTGACGAGGCGACCTGGCGCCGCCTGCTCGGCATGACCCGCCGGCCGACGTACCCAGAGATGCACAACATCCTGACGCCGGGCCCCTCGCTGATCGGTCCCGGCGACTCCGGCGTCGACGTGCGCGAGCTGCAGGCGCGGTTGCAGCAGATCGGCTGGTTCGACGCGAAGGTCAGCGGCTTCTACGGCGACGTCACCGCGGCCGCGGTGGCGGGTTTCCAGACCAAGCGGCAGATCCCGTCGACCGGCGAGGTGGACCAGCGCACGTGGAACCGCCTGGCCGCGATGACGACGACACCAAGCCGGGCGCAGATGTTCGACCGCCGGCCAGACCGCCGGCCAGACCGTCCGGCCGACCGGCGGGCCGCCCGGCCGGACGAGCCGTCCGGCGCGCCGGCGCCCGTGCCGCTGGACCCCCGCTGCCTGACCGGTGAGGTGCTGTGCATCGACAAGTCCACGAAGGCCCTGCGCTGGGTGGTGGACGGCACCGTGCAGGTCAGTTTCGACGTGCGGTTCGGGTCGGAGCTGACGCCGACTCGCGAGGGGCAGTTCGCGGTCACGTGGAAGTCACGCGACCACGTCTCGTCGCTGTACGACACGCCGATGCCGTTCGCGATGTTCTTCAGCGGCGGGCAGGCCGTGCACTACTCGCCGGACTTCGCCGCGAACGGCTACAACGGCGCGTCCCACGGCTGCGTCAACGTCCGCCACTACGCCGGGATTGCGGCGCTGTTCGACCAGGTCGACGTCGGCGACCGGGTGGTCGTCTACTGGTCGTGACCCCGGGTCAGCCGGAGCTCCGCACCACCTCGAGGGCGTGGGAGAGGTCGTCTGGGTACGGCGAGCTGAACTCGACGCGCCGGCCGCTGCCGGGGTGGTCGAACCCGAGTTGTACGGCGTGCAGCCACTGCCGCCGCAGCCCGGTGCGCTCCGCCAGCACCGGGTCGGCACCGTAGGTCAGGTCGCCGACGCACGGGTGCCGCACGGCGGCGAGGTGTACCCGGATCTGGTGCGTCCGCCCGGTCTCCAGGTCCACCCGCAGCAGGCTGGCATAGCGGTGCGCCTCCAACGTGTCGTAGTGCGTCACGCTCGGCTTTCCGTCCGCTACGACGGCGAAGCGGTGGGCGTGCCGCGGGTGCCGGGCGATGGGTGCGTCGATGCTGCCGCGCAGCGGGTCGGGACGTCCCTGCACCAGCGCGTGGTAGGTCTTGTCGACCCGCCGCTGCTTGAAGGCCCGCTTCAACCGGGAGTAGGCAGCCTCGGACTTCGCCAGCACCATGAGGCCGCTGGTTCCCACGTCGAGGCGATGGACCACCCCCTGCCGCTCCGCGGCACCGGACGTGGCCACACCGAACCCGGCCGCCACCAGGTGCCCGACGACGGTCGCCCCGGTCCAGCCCGGGCTCGGGTGCACGGCCACCCCCACCGGCTTGTCGACGACCACGATGTCGTCGTCGTCGTGCAGGATCTGCAGGCCCGCCACCGCACGCGGGACCACGTCGACGGCCGCCGGCGGCGGCGGCAGCTGCACCTCGAGCCACGCACCCACCGCAACCCGGTCCGACTTGGTCGGTGCCGCCCCGTCGATCAGCACCCGGCCGCTGCCGACCAGCTCCGCGGCACGGGTGCGAGACACGCCGAACAGGCGCGCCAGTGCGGCGTCCACCCGCTCACCGGCCAGCCCCTCGGGCACCGGCAGCGCCCGCTGCTCGCTCATGTCGTGCCGCATCCGCTCAGACGGAGGCCCCGGCACGGCTGCCGTCGAGACGGACGCCGCGCAGGCTCTGTACGACGATCAGCGCCGCCGCGACGCAGATGGCGGAGTCGGCGACGTTGAACACCGGCCAGCTGGGCAGCTCGAGGAAGTCGACGACGTGAC
>JALYMZ010000299.1 GCA_030773435.1 Actinomycetota bacterium
GAGGAGACGCAGCGCCCCCGCGGGCGGGCGGGCACCGGGTGGCTCCTCCGAGCGCAGACCCCAGGCCCGGGGGAACGCCCGACCGACGACCCCAGTCCCCAGCCCACCGGGCAGCCCAGTCCCCAGCCCACCGGGCAGCCGAGCCCCCAGCCCACCGGGCAGCCCAGACAGCCGGAGCTGGAGGGTGCCGAGCTCCTGAACTGGCAGCCGCCGCCGGAGCTCGTCACGCGGTTCCAGAGCTACACCTGCCCGCCGCCCGGTCAGGTCGACGAGAAGCTCCTCGACGACCCCGACCAGGGCCTGGTGACCTGCGACGATGCCGGCGCGAAGTATCTGCTGTCCCCGGCGATCATCGAGGGCACGCAGCTCGAGGACGCCAGCGCCGGCATCCCGGCGCAGGGGTTGGGCTACGTCGTCACGCTGGACTTCGACGGCACGGCCCGCGATGTGTTCGGCGACGTGACCGCCGGCATCAACCGCACCGGGCGCCAGTTCGCCATCGTGCTCGACGGCATCGTGCTGTCGGCGCCGCGGGTCGACAACGGCGCCATCCGCACCGGGCAGGCGCAGATCAGCGGGAACTTCACCCGCGAGTCCGCGCAGCAGCTGGCGAACTCCTTGCGCTACGGCGCGCTGCCGCTGTCGTTCACCCTCGACAGCGTCACCCAGGAAGGCCCGGAGCTGGCCGACGACGCGCTGACCGCCGGTATCGCCGCCGGCATCATCGGGCTGGTCCTCGTCACGCTCTACTGCCTGGTCTACTACCGCGCGCTCGGCCTCGTCGTGGTGGCGTCACTGCTGGCGGTCGGGCTGGCGACGTACGCCGCGGTGCTGCTGCTCAGCGAGACGGTCGGCTTCACGCTGACGCTCCCGGGCATCGCGGGCCTCATCGTCGCGGTCGGCATCACCGCCGACTCGTTCATCGTGTTCTTCGAGCGGCTGCGCGACGAGGTCCGGGAGGGCCGCAGCCTGCGGCCCGCGGTGGAAGACGGTTGGAAGCGGGCGCGGATGACGATCCTGGCCGCCGACGGGGTGGCGTTCATGGCGGCGCTGGTGCTCTTCATCTTCGCGATCGGTGTGGTGAAGGGATTCGCGTTCGCGCTCGGGCTCACCACCCTCATCGACGTACTCGTCGTGTTCTTCTTCACCAAGCCGCTGGTCACACTGCTGGCCCGCACCCGGTTCTTCGGCCGCGGCCACCGCATGTCCGGCCTCGACCCCTCCCATCTCGGCGTGGCGCGGTTGCCGGGCAGCGTCGCGGCCGCGTCACGGCGGCCGGCGAAGGGGGTGGCGTGATGACGCGGCTGAGCAGCGTCGCGAACCGCCTGTACCGCGGTGAGCTGTCCGTCGACTTCGTCGGGCGCCGCCGGACGTGGTACGCCGTGTCGGCGGTGATCCTGCTGGTGGCGATCGGGACGCTGGCGGTGCGCGGGCTCAACTTCGGCGTCGAGTTCGAGGGCGGCGTGGAGTTCCGGGCGCAGGTCGCCTCGCCGGCGCAGAGCGTCCCCGAGCTGCGCGACGCCGTCGTCGATACCGGGCTGGAGGACGACCCGACCGTGGTCAGCTCGGGCGACGACACGGTGCGGATCCAGACCGAGACGCTGACCACCGGGCAGATCGACCGGGTCAGACAGGCGCTGGGCGCCGCCGGCGCCACCGGCGTCAGCTCCGAGTTCATCGGGCCGTCGTGGGGACAGCAGGTGGCGAGCCGGGCACTGCTCGGGTTGGGCGTATTCCTCGTGCTGGTCGTGCTGTTCATCGGCATCTACTTCCGAGAGTGGAAGATGTCGGTCGCCGCGCTGGTGGCGCTCGCACACGACGTCCTCATCACCGTCGGGGTCTACTCCCTCAGCGGGTTCGAGGTGACCCCGGCGACGGTCACTGGCCTGCTCACCATCCTCGGCTATTCGCTCTACGACACGGTCGTGGTGTTCGACAAGGTGCGAGAGAACACCCGCGGCCTGGCCAGCAGCAACCGGCGCACGTACGCCGAGAGCGCGAACCTCGCGGTCAACCAGACCCTGGTCCGCTCGATCAACACCTCCGTGGCTGCGCTGCTGCCCGTGGCCGCGATCCTGTGGGCCGGCGTGGCCGAGCTGGGCTCGGGACCGCTGAAGGACCTCGCGCTGGCGCTGTTCGTCGGCATGGCCGCCGGCACGTACTCCTCGATCTTCATCGCCACCCCGCTGCTGGTGCAGCTGAAGGAGCGCGAACCGGGCGTGCAGGAGCAGACCCGGCGGGTCCGCGCACGCCGCGGCGACGCGCCTCCTCCGTTGGTCGGCGCGGCCGTCGCCGCCGAGCCGGGCGGCACGAGCGCCGCGCAGG
>JALYMZ010000300.1 GCA_030773435.1 Actinomycetota bacterium
ACGGAACTCGACGACGTCGCCGTCGGCCATCACGTAGTCCTTGCCCTCGACGCGGACCTTCCCGGCCGCCTTGGCCGCCGCCATGGAGCCGGCGGCGACCAGGTCGTCGTACGACACGACCTCGGCCTTGATGAAGCCGCGCTGGAAGTCCGTGTGGATGACGCCGGCGGCCTCCGGCGCCGTCGCGCCGCGGCGGATCGTCCACGCCCGGGCCTCCTTGGGCCCCGCGGTCAGGTAGGTCTGCAGGCCCAGCGTGGCGAAGCCGACCCGGGCGAGCACGTCGAGACCCGGCTCGTCGACCCCCAGCTCGGTGAGCATCGCCCGCGCCTCCTCCTCGTCGTCGAGCTCGACCAGCTCGGCCTCCAGCTTCGCGTCGAGGAAGATCGCCTCGGCCGGCGCGACCAGCTTGCGCAGCGTCTCCTTGAGGTCCTCGTCGGCGAGCTCGTCGGCGTCACAGTTGAAGACGTAGAGGTACGGCTTGGCGGTGAGCAGCATCAGGTCGCGCAGCGCACCGCGATCCAGCGACGTCGCGGATACCGGCGTGCCGGCCGCCAGCACCTGCTGCGCTTCACGGACCACGTCGAGGACGGCGGCGGTGTCCTCGTTGAGCCGGGCCTCCTTCTCGAGCCGCGGCAGCGCCCTCTCCACCGTCTGCAGGTCGGCCAGGACCAGCTCGGTCTGGATGGTCTCGATGTCGTCCGGCGGCGACACGGTCCCGGCGACGTGGGTCACGTCATCGTCGCGGAACACTCGGGTGACCTGGCAGATGGCGTCGGACTCGCGGATGTGCGCGAGGAACTTGTTCCCGAGCCCCTCGCCCTCGGACGCGCCGCGCACGATGCCGGCGATGTCCACGAACCGCACCGTGGCGGGCACCTGCCGGGCGGAACCGAACATGCGCGCGAGCGTCGGCAACCGGGGCTCGGGCACGCCGACCACGCCGACGTTGGGGTCGATGGTCGCGAACGGGTAGTTGGCCGCCAGCACGTCGTTCTTCGTCAGCGCGTTGAACAGCGTGGACTTGCCCGCGTTGGGCAGACCGACGATGCCGATGGTGAGGGCCACGGCCGCCCAGGGTACGGGCGCGTCGGCGCGCCGGTTGTCGGTGGCCTCCTCCATGCTGGCCCCATGGACGGCACGACGATCCTCGCAGTCTGCGTCAGCCTCGCCCTCGGTGTGGTGCTGGGCCTGACGTGGGCGCGTGGCCGGGCAGCGGCCGACCTCGCTCGGGTGACCGCCGAACGTGACGCCGCTGAGCGTCGCGTTGCCGACGTCGGCGGCGACCGGGAGGCGCTCACCACGCAGCTGGAGCAGCTGAGCGGGCACGCCGTGGTCAAGGACAGCCTCGACCGGCTGCACCGCCAGCTGGCCGACCTCGAGCAGAGCCGCGTGGCCTGGCAGAGCCAGCTGCGTCAGCAGGTCGACGACGTCCGCAGCGCCGGTGAGCTGCTGCGCCGTGAGACCGCGGCGCTGGCGACGGCGTTGCGCAAGCCGCAGGTCCGTGGCCGTTGGGGCGAGCTGCATCTGCACCGCGCCGTCGAGTTGGCCGGGCTTGTCGAGCGATGCGACTTCACCGCCCAGGCCTCGACCAGGTCCGACGACGGGCTGCTGCGGCCCGATCTCGTCGTCCACCTGGCCGGCGGCAAGCAGGTCGTGGTCGACGCCAAAGTGCCACTCGATGCGTTCCTCGACGCATCTGCCACCGAAGACACCGCCTCCCGGCTGGCGCACATGCAGCGGCACGCCCGCCAGCTCCGTCAGCACGTCGACACCTTGGCCGGCAAGGCGTACTGGCAGCGCCTCGACGCCGCCCCGGAGTTCGTGGTGCTGTTCGTGCCGGCCGAGGCGTTCCTGTCCCACGCGCTGGAGGTCGAGCCGGGGTTACTCGAGCACGCCGCCGCCCGTCAGGTGATCCTCGCGACCCCGACGACGCTGATCGGGCTGTTGCGGACGGTCGCGCACGCCTGGACCCAGGAGGCGCTCGCCGCCAACGCCCGTGAGGTGCACGGGCTGGGGCGGGAGCTGTACGACCGGCTGTCCACGATGGGTGACCACCTCGACAAGGTCGGCCGGTCCCTGACGGCGTCGGTCAAGGCCTACAACCAGGCCATCGGGTCGCTGGAGACCCGCGTGCTGGTGTCGGCACGCCGCCTGCGCGACCTGCAGGTCAGCGACGCCGAGCTGGGCGCGCCGCGCCCGGTGGAGGAGCCACTGCGGTCGCCGGCGGCCGCCGAGCTGCTGGTCACCGACGACGTCCCCGCGCTCGACCGGCGGCGCGGCGGCGGCGCCGAGCAGATGCGGCCCGCGGTCGGCGAGTGATGTCGCTGGCGGGGCTGGCCGAGTGGGCGCCGCCCCTGCTAGACGTAGAGCGACACGGGAGGTGACATGGCCACCAGCACGCTCGGAGCTGGCGATGCCGACGAAATCCTTATCCTGATCCTGCTGCCGCTGCTGATCCCGGTGTTCGGACTCGGCTAGCGCCATGGCGAGCCCACCCAGCGACAGCCCGGCACGCGCTGATCGGCAGCGCATCGCAGTCATCCCTGGCGACGGAATCGGCCCCGACGTCCTCGCGGTCGCCCGCGCGGTGCTCGACGCGGCCAGCGCTCGTTACGACCTCGACTTCGACTATGAGAGCTTCGACTGGTCCTGCCGCCGGTACGCCGCGACCGGGGCCATGATGCCGGACGACGCGGTGGACGTGCTGGCGGCGTACGACGCGATTCTGCTGGGTGCTGTCGGGTGGCCAGGGGTGCCCGACCACGTGTCGTTGTGGGGGCTGCTGATCCCGATCCGCCGGGCCTTCCGGCAGTTCGCGAACATCCGGCCGACCAAAGGCCTGACCGGCCTCGACCACTCCGTGCGAGGTGCGGAGCGCATGGACCTCGTCGTGGTCCGCGAGAACGTCGAGGGTGAGTACAGCGAGATCGGGGGGCGCCTCAACCGAGGCTTCCCCGACGAGATGGCCGTGCAGGAGTCCATCTTCACCCGCGCCGGCGTGACCCGGATCGTGCGGCACGCCTTCACACTGGCGCAGCAGCGCCGCGGCTTCGTCACCTCCGCGACCAAGTCCAACGGGATCGTGCACACCATGCCGTTCTGGGACGAGGTCGTCCGCGAGGTCGCCGAGGAGTACCCCGACGTCGGGTGGGAGTCGATGCACATCGACGCGCTCACGGCGCGGGTGGTGCTCGACCCCGCCCGCTTCGACGTCATCGTCGGCAGCAACCTCTTCGGCGACATCCTCAGTGACCTCACCGCCGCGGTGGCGGGCTCGCTGGGCGTTGCCCCGTCGGCGAACCTCGAACCCACCGGCACGCACCCGTCGATGTTCGAGCCGGTCCACGGCTCCGCTCCCGACATCGCTGGACGGGGCGTCGCCAACCCGGTCGCCGCCGTATGGTCCGCCGCCATGATGCTCGAGCACCTGGGTCATCACGAGGCGTCGGCACACGTACTTTGAGCGATGGAGGCGTCGCTGACCGAACCCAGCACCCGCACCTCCGACCTCGGCGGGACAGCCTCGACCCAGCAGGCCGGCGAGGCGATCATCCGCCTCTTCGACACCGTCTGAGACGCTTGTGACCCGCAGTCTCGCGCTGTTGGGACGGCGGCGAGGTCAGCCCCGTGGTGCCGACGCTGACAGGGTGCGGCGCAGCTCCGGCGGGAGCGCGAAGATCAGGCTCTCCTCCGCGGTGTGAACCGGCTGCGCCGGCGGGAAGCCGCGGTCCCGCAGGTAGGCCAGCACCCCGTCCACCAGGTCCTCGGGGACCGACGCGCCCGAAGTGACGCCGACGGTCAAGACATCGTCGAGCCAGCGGTCGTCGATCTCCGTGGCGTCGTCGACCCGGTACGCCGTACGGGCGCCGGACTCCAACGCCACCTCGACAAGCCGCACGGAGTTCGAGGAGTTACCCGACCCAACCACGATCACCAGATCCGCGTCGCGAGCGACCTCCTTCACCGCCTGCTGCCGGTTCTGGGTGGCGTAGCAGATGTCGTCCGACGGCGGGTCCAGCAGCAGCGGGAACCGCTCGCGGATCCGGTGAACGGTCTGCATCGTCTCGTCGACGGACAACGTGGTCTGCGACAGCCAGGCGACCTTGGCCGGGTCACGCACCTCCACGCTGGTCACGTCGTCGGGCCCCTGCACGAGCGTGATGTTGGCCGGCGCCTCCCCCGCCGTCCCCTCCACCTCCTCATGCCCTTCGTGGCCGATGAGGAGGATGTCGTAGTCCTCGCCCGCGAAGCGCCGCGCCTCGTGGTGCACCTTGGTCACCAGCGGACAGGTCGCGTCGATGGTCTTGAGCCCCCGGCGGGCCGCGTCGGCGTGCACGGTTGGGGCGACCCCGTGCGCGGAGAACACCACCGTCGCGCCCTCCGGCACCTCGGCCAGTTCCTCCACGAAGACCGCCCCCCGCCCCTCCAGCGTGTGCACGACGTGCTTGTTGTGCACGATCTGCTTGCGGACGTAGACCGGGGGGCCGTAGACCTCCAGCGCCTTCTCCACCGTGATGACGGCGCGGTCGACCCCGGCGCAGTAGCCGCGCGGCGCCGCGAGCAGTACCCGCCGCCCTGCGCCGTCGCCGTCGAGGTCGGCGGTGCTCGGATCGGCGGTCATCGGGTCGGGGGACATGGCCCCATGGTAGGCGGCCAGGCCCGCGAGCGACCGTCGCCGCCGGCCGAGGTCGGTGGGGCTGCGTACGCTGCGGCCGTGGCCATCGAGACGTCCGCGGAGCGCCCGGCGCCGGTCCGCCAGATCGCGAACGCGCTGTCGGCGTGGATCAACCGGCTCGGGTGGGTGTGGGTGGAGGGGCAGATCGCTCAGCTCACCCGCCGGCCCGGTACGCAGACGGTGTTCCTGACCCTGCGCGACTCGGCCGCCGACGTGTCACTGGTGGTCACCTGCCCGCGACGGGTGTTCGACACCGTCGACCCGCCGGTGCTGGAGGGCGCTCAGGTCGTCGTGCACGCCCGTCCCAGCTACTACGTTCCGCGCGGCACACTCAGCCTGACCGCCGACGACGTCCGCCCGGTCGGGCTGGGCGAGCTGCTCGCCCGCCTGGAGCGGCGGCGACGGCTGCTGGCCGCCGAGGGGCTGTTCGACCGGGCGCTGAAGCGTCCGCTGCCGTTCCTTCCGGCCACGGTCGGGCTGATCTGCGGACGTCGCTCCGCGGCCGAGCGCGACGTCCTCGACAACTCCCGACGACGGTGGCCCGGCGTACGGTTCCGGGTGGAGAACACGCCGGTGCAGGGCCCGGAAGCGGCCCGTGAGGTTATCGACGCACTGCGCCGGCTCGACCGCGACCGCGACGTCGAGGTCGTCGTGATCGCCCGCGGCGGCGGCTCCGTCGAGGACCTGCTGCCGTTCTCCGACGAGGGGCTGGTCCGCGCGGTCGCGGCCTGCCGCACGCCGGTGGTCAGCGCGATCGGACACGAGCAGGACTCCCCGCTGCTGGACCTGGTCGCCGACCACCGCGCGTCCACCCCCACCGACGCCGCCAAGTGCGTCGTACCCGACGTGGCCGAGGAGCTGCACCAGATCCGGCAGCTGCGGGAGCGCAGCCGGCAGGCCGTGACTGCGCTCGTCGAGCG
>JALYMZ010000301.1 GCA_030773435.1 Actinomycetota bacterium
GGCCCACGGGCTGCCGCCGGTGCCGCTGCGCGGCTGGCGGGCGTGGACGGCCACCGCAGGCTGCCTGGCGGTGCTCGGCGTCGCCTTCGTCGTACCAGTGGCGCAGCTGCTGTGGTGGGCGGTCGCCGAAGTCGGCGCCGACCCCGCGGCGGCGGTGGACCCGCGGTTCCTGACCTATCTCGGCAACAGCGTGCTGGTCGCGGGCGTCACCGCCGCCGCCTGCGTCGGCCTGGCGCTGCTGATGAGCCACACGCTGCGCCTGCACGGCGGGCGGCTGGTGGGGGCCGCCGCCCAGTTGACGACCGCCGGCTACGCCGTGCCCGGCGTCGTGGTCGCGATCGGCGTGCTGGTGGCCTTCGCCGCCCTCGACTCGGGGCTGGAGACGCTCGGCGTGCCGGGCGGCACCGGGCTGCTCGCCACCGGCTCAGTGGTGGGGATCGTCTACGCGTACGTCGTGCGCTTCCTCGCACCCGCCTACCAGAGCGTCGACGCCAGCTTCGCCAAGGTCGGGTCCGCGATGACCTCGTCGGCCCTGAGCCTCGGTGCGACGCCGGGCCGAGTTCTGCGGCGGGTGCACCTGCCGCTGGTGCGCTCCGGGCTCGGCGTGGCCGTGGTGCTCGTGCTGATCGACGCACTCAAGGAGCTGCCGATCGTCCTGCTGCTGCGCCCGTTCGGCTTCAGCACGGTGTCGGTGTGGGTGTACGAGCTGGCGTCGGAGAGCCGCTGGCAGAGCGCCGCCCTGCCGGCACTGGTCATCGTCGCGGCGGCGGTGCTGCCGGTGGTCCTGCTCTTCGGTCGGGTGCGGTTGCGTGAGGTGAGCCGATGAGCGTCTGGACTGCGTCGCAGTTCGTGCCGGCGACCGGGGCGGCCCCGGTGCGAGCGGGACCGCCGCCGGGCTCGGTGCCCGCACTCGCGATCAGCGGCGTGGCCAAGCGATACGGCCGTGTCGTCGCCGTACAGGACCTGTCCCTGTGGGCAGGTGACGGGCAGCTGTTGACCGTGGTCGGGCCGTCGGGCTGCGGCAAGTCCACGACCCTGCGGCTGGTCGCGGGCCTGGAGCGACCGGACGCGGGTGAGATCCACGTCGCCGGCGAGCCGGTGGCCGGTGCGCGCGCCTGGCGACCCCCGGAGCACCGCCGCGTCGGCCTGGTCTTCCAGGACCACGCCCTGTTCCCGCACCTGACGGTGGCCGGCAACGTGGCGTTCGGCCTCGATCGGTGGGCGGCGCAGCGCCGGCAGGCCCGCGTGGGCGACGTCCTCGACCTGGTCCGGCTCAGCGGCCTGGCCGGACGTTACCCGCACGAGTTGTCCGGTGGGGAGCAGCAGCGGGTGGCGCTGGCGCGGGCGCTGGCGCCGGAACCGGCGGTGGTACTGCTCGACGAGCCGTTCTCCAACCTCGACCGCAACCTGCGCAACCAGATCCGCGACGACACGGTCACGGCGCTGCGGGGGACCGGCACCACCGGAGTTCTCGTCACCCACGACCAAGCCGAGGCGCTGGCGTTCGGCGACCGGCTGCTGATCATGCGGGACGGCCGCATCGAGCAGGCCGGGACGCCGGACGCGGTCTTCCACCGCCCGGTCAACCGGTTCGTCGCCGAATTCATGGGCGAGGCCGACTTCCTGCCCGGTCGTCGCGACGGCGACCTCTTCGTCACCGAGCTGGGAGCGGTGGCGGCCCGCACCGACCAGGGTGCGACGGCGTTGCCTGCCGAGGTCATGGTCCGCCCGCACGAGGTGACGCTGCATGTGCCCGGCCCCGGCGACGCCGGCGCACGCGTGGTCGCCGCGGAGTTCCAGGGGGCGTTCGTGCTCTACACCGTCGAGCTCGCGTCGGGTCGCCGGCTGCGGTCACTGCAGCCGCACACCAGCACGCATCGCGTCGACAGCGAGGTCCGGGTCGAGCTCACGCCGGGTCACCGCCTCACGGTGCTGGCCGCCGACGACGCATCGCGGCCGGCGGCTCCCGGCACGTCGCCGTAGCTCCCGACGCTGCCCTCACCACGCGGCGCCCGCGCTGGAACGTGCCGACGTGCCCACCCCGCGGCTCCGGTCTCCGCGCCACGGCATCGGAACCGGTCACCAACGACAGACCCCCCTCGGCGTGTCGGTGTCGTCTGTGACCGGTTATGCGGCGCCGCTCTCGGGCGACCGGCGTGTCGGTGTCGTCTCTGACCGGTTTCCCCGGCGCGGCTCCCGGGATGGCCGTATGCGGGCAACGGCCTCGTCGAGACGTGCCGACCTCCCACGCATAGAGCGCGCAGGGCACCTCGGCACGGGTCGCGGTTCCGCGGAACCGCGCTCGGGGGCCGCCGACCGTTCCAGCGGTCAGGCGTCGTAGTCCAGGACGACCCGCTGGCTGCGCGGATGCGCCTGGCAGGTCAGCACGTAGCCGCGCTCGACCTCCTCCGGCTCCAGCGCGTAGTTCTGATCCATCTCGACCTCGCCCTCGACCACCTTCGCGCGGCACGTCCCGCAGACGCCACCGCGGCAGGCGAACGGCGCGTCGGCGCGCACCGCAAGCGCCGCCTCCAGCACCGGCACCCCGTCGGCCGGCAGGGTGAGGTCGGACCGTCGACCGTCGAGCAGGATGCTCACCGCGGCTCCAGGCCCCGCCTCGGCCTTGTCGGTGGTACGCCGGGCCGGCGGCGCGGACTCGACGTGGAACAGCTCCGCGTGCACGTGCCGGCGGTCCGCACCAGCGGCCAGCAGCGTCTCCCGCAGCTCGGTGACCATGGCGAACGGCCCGCACAGGAACCACTCGTCGACGTCGTCGACCGGGATCACCGTGTCGAGCATCCGCCGCAGCCGCGCCGCGTCCAGGCGGCCGGAGAACAGCTCCACCTCCTGCGGCTCCCGGCTCAGCACGTGCACCAGGTGCAGCCGGTCCGGGTAGCGGTTCTTCAGGTCCTCGAGCTCCTCGAGGAACATCACCGTGCGGCTGGTGCGGTTGGCGTAGACCAGCGTCACCCGGCTCTGCCGCTCCACCTCCAAGGCGGTCGCCACGATGGACAGGACCGGCGTGATCCCCGAGCCGGCTGCCAGCGCGCAGTAGTGCTTGGCCTGCGCCGGGTCCAGCGGCGTGAAGAACCGTCCGGTCGGCGTCATGACCTCCAGCCGGTCGCCGGGCGCGAGCCGGTCGACGACGTACGACGAGAAGGCGCCCCCCTCCAGTCGCTTCACCGCGATGCGCAGCCGGCCCGACGTCGCCGGCGCGCAGATCGAGTAGTTGCGGCGCACCTCCGCGCCGTCGCCGTCCCCGTCCGCGGCCAACCGGGAGCGGATCGTGACGTGCTGGCCCTGCACGAACCGGTAGGCCTCGCCCAGCTCCGGCGGCACGTCGAACGTCACCGCGACGGCGTCGTCGGTGAGCCGCTCGACCTCGGCGACGGCCAGCTCGTGGAAGACCGCGTGCCGCGCCGACCCCGCCGCCGGGGCGGCAGCCGCACCGACGTCCAGCGCCATCTACAGCGCCTTGAAGTGGTCGAACGGCTCCCGGCAGGACTGGCACACCCACAGCGACTTGCAGGCCGTGGACCCGAAGCGGCTCAGTTCGCGGGTGTCCGGCGACCCGCACTGGGGGCAGCGCACGGACAGCGTCAGCGCCACCGGCCCCCCGGCGCCGCCGGCCCGCGGACCGGGTGGTGCGATGCCGTACTCACGCAGCTTGCGCTTGCCCGCGTCGGTCATCCAGTCCGTGGTCCACGCCGGGGACAGGACGAGCTCGACGTGCACGTCGTCGTACCCCTGCTCGACGAGCACTCGGAGCACGTCGGCGCGGATGGCCTCCATCGCCGGGCAGCCGGAGTACGTCGGGGTGACCGTCACCGTCACGCGGCCGTGGTCGTCGACCCGCACGTCGCGCAGGATCCCGAGGTCGTCGATGGTCAGCGCGGGGATCTCCGGGTCCGGCACCTGGACGACCAGCTCCCGCACCGCCGTCGCGCCCGCGGTCGCGGTCGGGCTCACCACCGCGCTCACCATCGGGCCCCCGGGTGGGAGCGGGCCAGGTGCTGCATCTCGGCGAGCAGGTAGCCCATCGTCTCGGTGTGGATGCCGCGGCGCCCGCCGGTGACGGCCGGCCGCACCTGGGGGACGTCGAGGGTGGCCTCGTGCAGCACGCTCGCCACGTACGCCGACCAGGGCTCGCGCAGCGCCTCCGGGTCCACCGCGACCCCGCGCCAGCCGAGCTCGCGGGTGAGGTCGTCGGCGTGGAACATCTCGTCGGTGTAGGGCCACACGGCATCCAGACCCGCCTGCATCCGGGCGTGCGACTCCGCGGTGCCGTCCCCCAGCCGGAGCACCCACTGAGTGGCGTGATCGCGGTGGTAGTCGACCTCCTTGACCGCCTTCGCGGCCACCGCGGCCAGCGTCGGGTCGCTGCCGTGCTGCAGCCGGGAGTACAGCTCGTACTGGTAGGCGGCGAACACCAGCAGCCGGGCCATGGTCACCGCGAAGTCGCCGTTGGCCAGCTCGCACAGCTGCAGGTTGGTGAAGTCGCGCTCGTCGCGGAAGTACGCCAGCGCGTCCTCGTCGCGGCCGCGGCCCTCGACCTGCCCGGCGTAGGTCAGCAGCGCCCGCGCCTGCCCGAGCAGGTCCAGCGCGATGTTGCCGAGCGCGACGTCCTCCTCCAGCTGCGGCGCGGCGGCGATCCACTCCCCGGTGCGCTGGGCGAGCACGAGCGCGTCGTCGCCGAGGCGCAGCGCGTAGGTGGCGACCGCGGCGTCGGGGGTGACGGCGGCGGACGGCGTCACAGGTGCTCCACGCCCTCGGGCACCTCGTAGAAGGTCGGGTGCCGGTAGACCTTGTCGGCCGCGGGGTCGAAGAACGCGTCCTTCTCGTCGGGGCTGCTCGCGGTGATCTGCGCGGCCGGCACCACCCAGATCGAGACGCCCTCCTGCCGCCGGGTGTAGAGGTCGCGGGCGTTGCGCAGCGCCATCGCGGCGTCGGGTGCGTGCAGGCTGCCGACGTGGGTGTGGTTGAGCCCGCGCCGGGCCCGGACGAAGACCTCCCACAGCGGCCAGTCGCGCACCGGCCGGTCGCTGCCGGTGGGCACCCCGGTCGTGGGGACCGCGCCGTGACCTCCCTCGGCGTTGAGGTCGTGCACCGCCGGGTCGGTCATGCCGCGGACGTCCTCGTCGTACGGCGCTTGGCGGCGTAGGCGTCGGCGGCGTCCCGCACCCACGCGCCCTCCTCGTGCGCCCGGCGGCGGTGCGCCATCCGCTGGGCGTTGCACGGCCCGTTGCCCTTGATCACCTCGAACAGCTCGGTGAAGTCGATCTCCCCGAAGTCGTAGTGACCGCGCTCGGCGTTCCAGCGCAGGTCCGGGTCGGGCAGCGTGACCCCCAGCGCCTGCGACTGCGGCACGGTCATGTCGACGAAGCGCTGGCGCAGCTCGTCGTTGGAGAAGCGCTTGATCCCCCACCGCATCGACTGCTCCGTGTGCGTCGACTCGGCGTCGGGCGGGCCGAACATCATCAGGCTCGGCCACCACCAGCGGTCCACGGCGTCCTGCGCCATCGCGTGCTGTTCGGGGGTGCCGTGCGAGAGCGTGTGCAGGATCTCGAAGCCCTGCCGCTGATGGAACGACTCCTCCTTGCAGATGCGGATCATCGCCCGGGCGTACGGCCCGTAGGAGCACCGGCACAGCGGCACCTGGTTGACGATGGCGGCGCCGTCGACGAGCCAGCCGATCGCACCCATGTCGGCCCAGGTCAGCGTGGGGTAGTTGAAGATCGAGGAGTACTTCTGCTTGCCGCTGTGCAGCGCGTCGAGCAGGTCGGCCCGGTCCGCGCCGAGGGTCTCGGCGGCGGCGTAGAGATAGAGCCCGTGGCCTGCCTCGTCCTGCACCTTCGCCATCAGGATCGCCTTGCGGCGCAGGCTCGGGGCGCGGGTGATCCAGTTGCCCTCCGGCTGCATACCGATGATCTCGGAGTGCGCGTGCTGAGCGATCTGGCGGATCAGTCCCTTGCGGTACGCCGTCGGCATCTCGTCGCGCGGCTCGATCCGGCCGTCGGCGTCGATGATCTGCTGGAAGCGCGCCTCGGCGTCGGCGTCCAGGGCCCCGTCGGCGGCCTGCGCGCGGCGCTCTGCCGGAGCGCCGAAGTCGTTGCCGTACACCTGCGACCTCCCTGCGGCCGGCCCTCGGGTCCGTCTGGGCGTTGCCCTCAGCCTAGCAGGACGGGTGTGACACTCGGACGCCGAATCGGCCGGTCGGGTGTCACACCGTGGCGGCGCTCCGGCAGGCCGGTGCGACCACCGCACGGTCCCGACGCCTGAGGCGAAGGCGGCGCCGCTGGCGCGGTGATACGACGACGGGGCCACGGCGGACGCGCTCGCGGATCTCGTCCTGTTGCTGCCGTGCGTAGTACTCGACGAAGTGCAACATCTCCCGGCTCCCTTTCCAGTCGCGGGACTCCAACACCACCAAAAACGCTACACTGGTGTTGGGCGCTGTGCAACCTCTGAAGCGGCTATGCTGGTGTCGACGTCGTACGAGAGGAGGCGCTTCGTGTCCGCCGAACCGCCCCCCCATGCGGTGCTGCTGCGCGACTTCGCCAACACCGTCGACGCCGACGCCGGCACGGATGCCCTCACCTCCCCCGCCGACCTGAGCCGCTGGCTGCACGACCACGGCCTACTGCCCGGGGGCACCGCTGCCACGGCCCGCGACCTGCGGCTCGCCCACCGGCTGCGCGCCGGGCTGCGTGCCGCGATGGCCGCGCACCACGGGAACCAGGACGCAGCGAAGTCGCAGGACGTCACGGCCCGACTGCCGGTCAGGCTCGACCTCGACGCCGACCCCCCGCGGCTGCGCGCGGTCGCTGGCGGAGTGGCCGGCGCTCTCACCGAGCTCGTCATCGCGGTCGCCGACGCCGCTGCCGACGGCAGCTGGGAACGGTTGAAGATCTGTCCGGCCGGCGACTGCCGCTGGGCGTTCTTCGACGCGTCGAAGAACCAGTCGCGCACCTGGTGCGCGATGCGAGTCTGCGGCAACCGCGCGAAGACCCGCAGCTACCGGGCCCGGACCGGCGCCGGGGCAGTACCGGTGGGAACCAGGCGTCCGTGACCGGACCGGGCGCGGACGTCAACGTGCGCGTGGCGCTGGCGTCGGATGCCGAGCGCATCGCAGAGCTGCAGGTCCGCGCCTGGCGGCAGGCGTACGCCGCGGCGCTGCCGGCCGACGTCCTGGACTCCTTCGACACCCACGACTTCGCCACCCGGTGGCAGCGAGCCATCGCCAGGCCGAACGAGGCCCGCCGCCGCATCCTCGTCGCGCTGGACTCGGTGGACGTCGTGGGGTTCGGGTTGACCGCGCCGGCGGACGATCCCGACGCCGATCCGGCGTACGACGGACAGGTGGCCGAGTTCCTCGTGGCGCCCGAGCGCACCGGACGGGGCCACGGGTCCCGGCTGATGCAGGGCTGCGCCGACACCCTTCGAGCCGACCGGTTCACCCGCGCGACGATCTGGGTCAACGCCGACGACGACGCACTGCGAGGGTTCCTCTCCACCGCCGGCTGGGCCCCCGACGGCGCGCACCGCGTGCTGGACCTGACCGGCGACGGCTCCACCACCGTCAAGCAGGTGCGACTGCACACCGACCTGCGCGACCCGTGACTGCTCCGCTCGCCCACCCGGCCGGGTCTGTGCGACGCCCCGGACGGGAACAGAGCCGCGCTTCGGCAACTCTTTGGGCCGTTCCGGCGTCGTACCAGGAGAGTCCTAGCGAGGAGGCGCCGTGCTCGGACCTCTGCCACGACTGCACCGGTGGATGCTGCTCGGGGTGTGCGCCGTCACCGGCGCCGTCCTGGGGGCGTGGCTGGCCGACCGCGCCGCGACCGGGGCGTCGTACTCCTGCTCCGACGTCCTCGCCGGCGTGTGCCTGGCCCCGACCGTCAACCTGGTCCCCGTGCTGGCGGGCCTGGCACTCGGGCTGCTCGTCGCGTTCGTCCTCGGCTCCCGGCCGCAGCGGCCGCCGACGGTTCCGCGGAACCGCACCGACCCGCCGTCGCCGCCGCGCTGACCCCGAGGGGCGCCTGGACCGGCGCTGAGGAGACATTTGTGCGCTATAGAGCCTGTTGCTTTTTCGGCTCGGGGTCTCGCTGTGCCTTCCGGGGATGGCCGGCGGGCGTTGAGAGGCTGGGGTATGGCGAAGGCATACCGGCCGGTGGATCGAGATCAGGTGTTCTTGCTGCCGCCGGCGATGAACGACTGGCTGTCGGAGGATCACCTGGTGTGGTTCGTGATCGCCGCGGTGGAGCGGTTGGACACCGCCGCGTTCCACAGCCAGGCCCGGCTGGGCGGGGTGGGCCGACGCGGCTATGACCCGGACATGCTGCTCAGCCTGTTCGTGTACGCGATGGCGCATGGGGAGCGGTCCTCGCGGCGGATCGAGCGGCTGTGTCAGACCGATGTGGCGTTCCGGATCATCTGCGCCGGCGATGCGCCGGATCACACGGTGCTGGCCAGGTTCCGTAAGGAGCACCAGCCGGCGTTGGAGGGGCTGCTGACCCAGGTGCTGGTGCTGTGCGCGGAGCTGGGGATGCTCCGGCTCGGGGTGGTGGCCTTCGATGGCACCAAGGTCGCGGCGAACGCGGCGAAGGGCGCCACCTACACCGAGGCGCATGTGCGGCGACTGGCCGAGGAGTTCGTCACCTCGGTGGCCGACACTGACGCCGATGAGGATGGGTTGTTCGGTGAGGAGTCGCGAGGTGACGAGGTGCCGGATGCGGTCCGCAACCGCACCGATCGCAAGGCGCGGATCCAGCAGGCGCTGGAGGAGATCGAGCGGCGCCGGACCGCGCACCAGGCGGGCACGCAGCGCCAGCGGGAGACGGCCGAGGCCTACGACCGGGCGCGGGTGGAGGGGCACGCCAGGCCGGGTCGCCCGCCCAAGGGCGCGGACCCGGTGGTGGTAGCCCGCACCCGCTGGGAGCGGGAACGTGCCCGTGCCCAGGAACGCTACGACGAGTGGGTGCGACGGGCTGAGCAGGCCCGGCGGGAAGGCCGCAAGCTCGGTGGCCCCCCGCGAGTGCCACCGGATGAGCACGGGTGGGTGCGCCGGGCCCGCGTCGCCTACGACGCCGCACTCGCCGCCGCGGCCTCAGCCGGGGCGGCATCGGAGCTGCCGGAGGGGCCGGAGAAGGCGAATCTGACCGACCCCGACTCGCGGCTGATGAAGACCCAGGACGGCTGGGTCCAGGGCTACAACTGCCAGACCGCGGTCAGCGAGGACGGGTTCATCATCACCGCCCGTGCCACCCAAGACGCCAACGACGTCCACCAGTTCGTGCCCACCATGAACGCGGTCTGCGAGGCGGCGGAACGGCTGGCCGGCCACACCGGCCGCGACGACCTCGACGTCGGCACCTTGGTCGGGGACGCCGGCTACGACAGCGCCGACAACCTCGACGTCGAGGGTCCGGACCGGCTCATCGCCGACGGCGCCCGCCGCGACGTCACCAAACGCGCCGCCGAGGACCCGGCCAGCTGTGACCCGCCGGTCGACGCCACCGCGCGAGAGAAGATGACCCACCGGCTGCGCACCGAAGAGGGCCACGCCCTCTACAAGCGCCGCGCACCAATCGTGGAGGGTGCCAACGCCTGGCTCAAGGACCGGCGTGGACTCCGCCGCTTCTCCCGGCGAGGACTCCAAGCGGTCCAATCCGAGCTGGCCTTCGCCAGCGCGGTCACCAACCTGGTCAAGCTCACCACCCAGGGCGTCACAGCAGTTCAGCTCCGGACCGGATAACCGGCGCGGAGGGCGTGCCCCACCGACTGCCACCCAGCCGGGCACCTCCACAGCGTGGGCCCCTCCGGCACCGACGAGACCCACACAGCGGCATCGGGCCCGAGTCAGTGAAGTCAGGATCAAGGCGACCCGCCAAAGAGCAACACGCCCTATAGGGCCGAAAGTCTCCGCAGCACCGTCAGCCGAGGCCCAGCAGCTGCTCCAGACCGACTGTGAGCCCGGGTCGGTCGGCGACCTGACGTACGGCGAGCAGCACGCCGGGCATGAAGGAGGCCCGGTCGAAGGAGTCGTGCCGGATCGTCAGCGTCTCCCCCACCGTGCCGAGCACCACCTCCTGGTGCGCGACCAGGCCACGCAGCCGTACTGCGTGGACACGGATGCCGTCGATCTCGGCGCCGCGGGCGCCGGCGACCTCCTGCGTCGTGGCGTCCGGGATCGGTGCGGCGCCCGCCGCGGCGCGCGCCGCCGCGACCAGCTCCGCGGTACGACGAGCGGTGCCCGACGGCGCGTCGGCCTTGTCCGGATGGTGCAGCTCGACGATCTCCACCGACTCGTGGAACCGGGCCGCCTCCGCGGCGAAGCGCATCATCAGCACCGCGCCGACGGAGAAGTTCGGCGCGACGACGACACCGACGTCGCGGTCGGACTCGGCCAGCCAGCCGCGGACCCGCGCCAGCCGCTCGTCGTCGAAGCCGGACGTCCCGATCACCGCATGGATTCCGTGGCGGATGCAGTACCGCAGGTTGTCCATGACCACGCCGGGGTGGGTGAAGTCGACCGCGACGTCAGCGGAGGAGGTGGCGAGCAGGTCGATCACGTCGTCGGCGTCGACCTGCGCCACTAGGTCGAGGTCCTCGGCGGTGTCGACCGCTCGGCACACCTCCCGGCCCATCCGCCCCTGCGCCCCGAGCACCGCCACCTTCGTCATGCCGGCCTCCTCGCCCTCGCCGTGCCGCCCCGTCTCGTCACACGATGGCAGAGACGCCGAAGGGGCGTCCGCG
>JALYMZ010000302.1 GCA_030773435.1 Actinomycetota bacterium
GGCCGGACCGGCAGGCACGTCGGGGCGCACGCCGCGCGGCGGGTCAGGGCACGGCGCTGTCGGACATCGTCTCGCGCGAGCGGTGAGCACCTTCGCCGACGCCTCCGCGGTGGTGAAGCTGTACGCCGATGAGACGGGCCATGCTTGCGTGCGTGCCGTCGACACGATGGTCGTCAGTCAGCTGACCCGGGTGGAGGTCGCCTCCGCGCTGTCGCGCAAGCACCGTCTCGGCGAGCTGCAGCGGCCGGCGCTGCACGCTCTGCTGGCGGACTTCGAAGCCGACTACTTCGGCACCGACGAGGAGCCACCCCGGTTCGTGGTCGTGGCCCTGACCGCGGAGGTCGTGGAGGAGGCGGCGCGGGTCGTCCGGGTGCACGGGCTGCGGGCCTCCGACGCCGTGCAGCTGGCTTCCGCGCTGGCCGTACGCCGGGTCGACGCGCGCTGCGACACGTTCCTGGCGTTCGACCAGGATCTGGTCGGCGCGGCGAGCGCCGAGGGGTTCACCTGCCTGCCGTGACCTGCGGACAACGCCGCTACCGCATCCGAATTGCGCCATCGTTGGCGGGATGGACCTGAGGAGGCACGATGGAGGCCGTGACGACGTTGCCGTGGAGCAGGGCGCTGCAGCGTGCCGACCTGGCCCGGATGCCCGATGACGGGCACCGCTACGAGCTGGTCGACGGGACGCTGATCGTGACCCCGGCACCGTCGCCTCGGCACCAGACCGCGGTGCTCGCGCTGGCCCGCCTGCTCTCGGACCGCTGTCCCACCGACTGTCAGGTTTTCGTCGCGCCGCTCGAGGTCGTGTTGGCCGACGACACGGTGCTGCAGCCGGACGTCATCGTGGCCCGACGTGCTGACCTGACCGACCGCGACCTGCCCGCGCCGCCGGTGCTGGCCGTCGAGGTGACGTCACCGAGCACGCGTCGGGTCGACCTGACGCTGAAGCGCTCCCGGTACGAGGCGGTGAGGTGCCCGTCCTTCTGGGTCGTGGACCCCGACGCGCCGTCTCTCACCGCGAGGGAGCTGCGCGCGACGACGTACGAGGAGGTGGCGCACGTCGTGGGTGAGCAGCGGTACGACGCCACCACGCCGTACGAGGTCACTGTCTGCCCGGCGCAACTCATCGCCTGAGGCAACCCCGCGGTCCGGCTCAGGAGCGGTGTTCGTCCGCCTCCGCGGCGTCGGCCTCGGCCTTGGTGCGGTGGACCGTCCCGTCCGGGTGCTCCGGCGGCGCGTAGAGGGAGTAGAGCTTCAGGTCGCCCGCACCGGTGTTGACGACGTTGTGCCAGGTGCCGCCGGGGACGATGACGGCCCAGTCGCCGGAGAGCTCGTGGGTCTCGCTGACCTCGTCCTTCGCCGGGCCCATGGTGACCCGAGCCTGCCCCTCTTCCACCCGGATGAACTGGTCGAGGTGGTCGTGCATCTCCAGGCCGACCTCCTCCCCGGGGCGGAGCCGCATCACCGTCAGCTGCAGGTTCCGGCCGGTGAACAGCACGCAGCGGAACGTGTCGTTGTGCAGCGTCGCCTGCTCGATGTCGCCAACCCATCCCGTCATCCAAAACCTCCAGGGCATCCGGTCCTGGCGGCACTGCCGCGGTCAATGGCAGATGCTGTCCTTCCACAGGTTCCCGTCACCGGCCGGGTCCACTCCAGACCACGGCATTCCCACTTCGACGAGGAGGTAAGGCATGGAGATCGCAGCACGCATCACCTCGAAGGGCCAGGTGACCATCCCCCGAGCTGTCCGTGACGCGCTCGGCGTGAGCGCCGGTGACACGCTCCTGTTCCGGGTGGAGCGGAACCGAGCGGTGGTCGCCGTCATCCCTGACCTGTTGGACCTGGCGGGGGCGGTGAGCGTTCCGGCGGCGACGCACCAGACGCCGTGGCGCGACGTCCGCGACCAGACGTGGCACGCCCGCGCAACAGCTCGTGAGGGCGTTCGTCGACACCAACGTGCTGATCCGGCACCTCACCGGTGACCCCCCGGCGCAGGCCAGACGAGCGACCCGTCTCCTCGCACGCGCCGACCAGCTGCTCCTCGCCGATCTCATCGTCGCCGAAGTCGTGTACGTGCTCGAATCGTTCTACCAGCTGCCCCCGAGCGAGGTCGCGAGGCTCGTACGAGCGATCGTCGTGGACCGGCGCATCGTGGTGGTCGACTCGGAGCTGCTGCTGCGCGCCATCGAGTTGTACGACGACGAACGGCTCGACTTCGCCGACGCCTACCTCGTCGCCAGCGCCGAGGTGTCGGGCGTCGGCGACGTCGTATCCTTCGACCGCGCGATCGACCGCGCCGGGACGGTACGACGGCTGTCGCCCTGACCCGATCGGAGCGAGCGCCTTACCGTTCGCTACGCAACGGTCCCGATCCGGCACAGGGAACAACCGCTGCGTTCCGAACGATGCCCGCGCCGGCGCGTCCTACGCCAGACCAGGCGGATACGGTGGTTCCGCTGCGCGCCCCGCCCAGGCCCGACCACTCTCGCGCGCGGGGGCGCCGTACGTCGTTCAACCTTCGTGGCTCGGTTCGTCGCGGGGCTGGCGGTCGGCAGCCTTGCCGGCGCGCATGGACCAACCTGTCGGCGGCGCGATCGACCGCCGGGACGCTACGACGGCCGTCGCCCTGACCTGGCTGGAAGCCGGCGACTCACCGTTCGCCACGCAACGGTCCCGATCCGGCGCCGGGAACGACCGCTGCGTTCCGAACGGTGACGCCGCGGCGGAGCCGACCTAGCTCGCCTGGCGCAGCTGCTGGTGAACGATGAGCCGCAGCGCCCGACGCAGCGTCTGCACCGTGCCGCCCCAGGCCGAGCGCTCCTGCTGGCACACATCGGCCTCGTCCTCGTCGCCGGCGGCGTCCGCCTGCTCGCACGCCTGACGCCACGCGATCTCCTGCTCGCTCGACTCCCGGATGAACCGCAGCACCAGCGCGCTGTCGTGGCGGCAGATGCGGGCGGCGACGTCCGGCGTGACCGACCCCTCGTCGAGCGCGTCCAGCTCGATCATGATCGCGAGCTCGTGCGTCGTCTGCGTCGTCGTCTCGTCGGCGCATCGCCGCGACCGGCTCGGTCGGGGGCCGGCCTTCGGCTCGCACGCGCGCCGCCCGCCGAGCACGGCCACCAGGTCGTCGTCGAGGTCGTCCATCTGCTGGCTCACCACGGTCAGCGTGCTCCGCAGCTGGTCGGCCACGAACGGGATCGCCGGGAGGAAGACCTGGGCCCAGACCTGGTCGCCACGCCGGACGAACCTGTACAGCGGCCGGTCGCGGTTGAGCCGGGCGATCTGGGCGTCCGCGCGCGCGACGTCCGGGACGCCGTACACCAGGACCGCGAACAGCTCGACCAGCGGTGCCTCCTCGTGCACGCGCACGAAGACCACCGTGCTGCCGCACCGGATGCTGATGTCGCCCTCGTCGTCGTGCCTGGGAACCTCGCCGAGCACGGGCACCAGGGCCTGGTCGACCAGCCGTCGTAGGTGGTCGGGGCTCTCGGGCATGACGCCGACCGCCCCACCGTCGCCGGGGACGGAACAGCTCGCGCCCGCAGCCGGCGCGCCGGACGACGCGCCCGACCCCGTCGCCTCGTGGTCGAGGTCCCCGGTGAGGAACGCCGGGTGGGGGACGCCCCACACGTCACGGAACGCGGCGACCGCCATCGCGGCCAGCCGGTCGGCCTCGCGCCGCCCCGCGTCCACGTGGAAGTTCGCCGACCCGCTGCCGGGCGGGTCACCCTGGCCGCGCGTCGGCGGCTGCCACCCCATCGCGACGAGCGCGCCGACGCCGGCCTCGTCGAGGCGAGCGTTCGCGGCCAGGTACCGGTTGCTCGAGGCCTCGCCGCGCACGACGCCGTCGTGCCAGGCGCAGAACTGCACGTACGGCGCACAACCGTCGTCACCCTCAGTTGCTTCGGCCTCGACCTCGATGAGCACGATGTCATCGTCTGCCATGTCGGCGATGTGGTCGCCGAGCCGACGCTGGAAGTCCTTCCAGGCGTCCGCGGTGCTGCGGTCCAGATCCAAGTTGCCTCGTTCCTCCATGCTCGACCCTCGTTCCATCCCGACTACGAAGGTATCGCCGAGCACCGACATTCCAGGCGGGTTGAGGAGTGCCGTTCGCGGGTCGAGGAGTGCCGTCCGCGACCCCGACGTCCTGATTCGAGCCGGTGCGCTAGCCGGCGTACCTACGTCGCCCCGCAGCAGGTCACCGGACCACCGTGACGGTGACTCCGGGCAGGTCGGCGCGGCCCAGCCGCGCGTCGGAGGTGAGCAGCGGCACACCCAGAAGCTGTGCACAGGCCACGTAGAAGGCGTCGGCGATGCGCACGCGCTCGCGCCACCGCCACGCCAATGGCAGCAGCATCGCGTGCGGGATCGCGCGCAGCGGCATCAGCCCCAGCGCCGCCATCAATCCGTCGGCCTCTTCGTGGCCGAGGGCACCCGACTGCACGAGCCTGTGCACGGCGGACGAGGTCTCGACGTACAGCTCGGGAGCCAGCAATCAGCTGCCAGCCGGTCGGCCACACGCCGAGCGCGCGGCGTGCGCAGGGGGACGTCGACGACAGCGGCAGCGTCGACCACCTGCATCAGACGCGGCCGCCCCGATCACCGTTCGTCCGCACCTCGTCGAGCAGCTCCGTCACGTCGACGTCCAACCCGCCTCCACGGCGGCCCTGAACGTCGGCGAGCCACTCGGTCATCGATGGCAGCGCCACTTCGCGCCGGAGCATCCTGGTGACCAGCTCGCTCACTGTGGTCCCCTCCTGGCGCGCCCGCTGCCGCAGTGCCGCATGCACGTCATCCGGCAGGTTCTTGACCTGCAACGTGGCCACAGCATGACGTTAGCGTGCTGAAAGGATGCCGACAGCTGCCGGAGGAGAGGTGCCGCCTTGATCGCGCACTCGGCCACCCTGGAGATCCACGAGCGGGTGGCCGCCCTGCGGCGGGCCGGACGTCCCGTCCTGCACCTCGGCTTCGGCGAGGCGGGCCTCCCGGTCCTCCCCGAGCTGGTCGCGCGGCTGCGCGAGGCCGCCCCCGACAACCGCTACGCCCCGGTCGCCGGTTCGCACACCGCGCGGGAGGCGGCCGCCGGCTACTTCAGCCGGCGTGGCTTGCCGACGACCGGTGACCAGGTCGTGCTCGCGCCGGGGAGCAAGCCACTGCTCTACGCGGCGCTCGCCGTGCTGGAGGGGGATGTGGTCCTGCCGGTGCCGTCGTGGGT
>JALYMZ010000303.1 GCA_030773435.1 Actinomycetota bacterium
GGTCAACGGCGTCCCCCGCACGGCACGCGTCCCGGCGCGGCGGCTGCTGTCCGACTTCCTGCGGCACGACCTCGGACTGACCGGGACCCACGTCGGCTGCGAGCACGGCGTGTGCGGGGCGTGCACGGTGCTGCTGGACGGCGCGCCGGTGCGCTCCTGCCTGCTGTTCGCGGTCACCGTCGACGGCCACGACGTCACCACGGTGGAGGGGCTCACCGGGCCGGACGGGACCCTGCACCCAGTGCAGCAGGCGTTCCGGGAGTGCCACGGCCTGCAGTGCGGGTTCTGCACCCCCGGGTTCCTCACCACGATCGCGGCGTTCCTGCAGGACAACCCGCGGCCGACCCGGGAGGAGGCGGTGGCCGCGGTCGCCGGCAACCTGTGCCGCTGCACCGGCTACCAGAACATCGTCGCCGCCACGCTGCGGGCGGCCGAGCTCACCGCGCGAGCGCCGGCAACCGCCGGGCCGGGCGAGGGATCGTCCCCATGACCACCCGCACCGTGGGCGAGCGGGTCGAACGGCGCGAGGACGCCCGGCTCGTCACCGGGCAGGGCCGCTACGTCGACGACATCGACGACGGCGCGCTCGCCGCCGCGTTCGTGCGCAGCCCGCACGCGCACGCGCGGATCGTCGACGTGGACGTCACCCGGGCGCTCGACGTAGACGGCCTGGTCGCGATCTACACCTGGGACGACCTGTCCGGGCGGATGGCGGAGCCGCTGCCGCTGCTGATCCCGCACCCGGCGCTGCACGCGCCGCGGACCGGGTACGCGCTGGCGCGCGACGAGGTCAACCACGTCGGCGAGCCGGTCGTCATGGTGGTGGCCCGGGACCGGTACGTCGCCGAGGACGCCTGCGACCGGGTGGACGTCACCTACGAGACCCGGCCAGCGGTCGTCGGCGTCGCCGCGGCCCGCGCCGCCGAGCACGCCGTACACGACGACGTCCCCGACAACGTCGCCGCGCATCTGGTGCAGGAGGTCGGCGACGCCTCGGCCGCGATCGACGCCGCCCCGCACGTCCTCGACCTCGACCTCGACGTCGAGCGCAGCGCGTCGATGCCGCTGGAGGGCAGGGGCGTGCACGCCCGCTGGGACCCGGTGGACCGGCGGCTGCGGCTCTACTCGTCCACGCAGACCACGACCGGCGTGCGGGCCGCGGTGGCCGCGAAGCTGCAGCTGCCGCTGGAGCAGGTGGAGTGCATCGCGCCGGACGTCGGCGGCGGCTTCGGCGTGAAGATCGTGCACCCGTTCCCGGAGGAGGTGCTGGTCCCGTGGGCGGCCGACCGGCTCGGCGCACCGGTGAAGTGGACCGAGGACCGGCGCGAGCACTTCGTCGCCTCGGCGCACGAACGGCAGCAGCTGCAGCGGGTCCGGGTCGGCTTCGACGACGACGGGCGCATCATCGGCCTGGACGTGCGGATCTGGCACGACAACGGCGCCTACACGCCGTACGGCATCATCGTGCCGATCATCACCGCGACCCAGCTGCTCGGCCCGTACAAGCCGGGCGCGTACCGGGTGGAGTTCTCCTCGCTCTACACCAACACCGTCATCGTGACGCCGTACCGCGGCGCCGGCCGGCCGCAGGGCGTGTTCGCGATGGAGCGGACGATGGACGCGGTCGCGGACGCGCTCGGCCTGGACCGCGCGGACGTGCGCGAGCGCAACTTCATCCGTCCCGAGGAGATGCCCTACGACCACGGGATGGTCTTCCAGGACGGGCGGCCGCTGATCTACGACTCCGGCGACTTCCCCGCGTCGCTGGACCGGCTGAAGAAGCTGGTCGGCTGGGACGACTTCGCGGCGTACCGGGAGCAGGCCCGCCGCGACGGCCGGCGGGTGGGCATCGGGCTGGCCTGCTACGTGGAAGGCACCGGTGTCGGGCCGTACGAGGGCGCGCACGTGCAGGTCGAGACGACCGGGCGGGTCAACGTGTCCACCGGGCTGACGTCACAGGGGCAGGGCCACCAGACCGCGCTGGCGCAGGTGGTCGCCGACGAGCTCGGCGTCCCGCTGGAGTCGGTGCACGTCACCACCGGTGACACGCGCCGGTTCGGCTACTCGGTCGGGACGTTCGCGTCGCGTACGGCGGTGATGAGCGGCAACGCCGTCGCGCTGGCGGCGCGCAAGGTGCGCGCCAAGGCGCTGCGGATCGCCGGTGACGCGCTCGAGGCGGACCCCGGCGACTTGGAGATCGTGGCCGGCATCGTCCGCGTCAAGGGCCACCCGGACGCGGCGCTGCCGCTGGGGACGGTGGCCGTGCTGTCGAACCCGCTGCGTTACGCGTTCGACGAGTCGGCCCGGGCCGCGACCCAGTTCGCGGTCGGCGACACCTCGAAACCGCCGGTGGCGCCGGGGGAGCAGCCGGGGCTGGAGGGGGTCGACTACTACTCGCCGATGCAGTCGACGTTCGCCAACGGCATGCACGCCGCCGTGGTGGAGACCGACCCGGACACCGCCGAGGTCAAGATCCTGCGCTACTGCGTCGTGCACGACTGCGGCACGCTGGTGAACCCGATGATCGTGGAGGGGCAGATCCACGGTGGGGTCGCGCAGGGCGTGGCCGGCGCGCTCTACGAGCGCATGGCGTACGACGCCTCTGGGCAGCTGCTCAACGCGTCGTTCATGGACTTCCTGATGCCGTACGCCACCGAGGTGCCGACGATCGAGATCGACCATCTGGAGACGCCGTCGCCGCTGAACCCGCTCGGCATCAAGGGCGCCGGCGAGGCCGGCGTGATCCCCGGGGCGGCGGTGCTGGCGGCGGCGATCGAGGACGCCGAGGGGTTCCGGATCAGCCGGATGCCGATCTCGCCGAGCGAGCTGTTCGAGCTGCGCCGCCGGTTCGTGACCGGCGAGATCGAGCCGCTGCGGCGGGCGGGTGAGGAGCTGTCATGAAGGTGTCCGGTAGCGCGAGCCTGCAGGCGCCGGTCGAGCAGGTGTGGACCGCGCTGAACGACCCGGCCGTGCTGGTGCGGACGATCCCGGGCTGCCAGCGGCTGGAGCAGGTGGGGCCGGACCGGTACCGCATGACGGTCTCCGCCGGGGTCGCGGCGATCAAGGGCAGTTACCAGGGCGAGGTCGCGCTCACCGAGCAGGACCGGCCGCACCGCTTCGTGCTGCGCGCCTCCGGCGCCGGGTCGCCGGGCACGATCGACGCCGACGTGGTCGTCACGCTGGCCGCCGCCGACGGCGGGACCGCGCTGACCTACGACGCCGACG
>JALYMZ010000304.1 GCA_030773435.1 Actinomycetota bacterium
CCCGATCGTCGGCACGATCAGCTTCGATCCCTCGGTGGTCACGCCGGCAAGACGTCCGTCGGCCAGATCCACCTCTCCGGGGTTGCCGGGCACGGCCCACACGGTGTTCGAGCTTTGCACCAGCAGGGCCAGGCGATGACCAGCCAGCAGCGTGTAGTCCTGCGGCAGCAGCCGCACGGTCGCCCGGACCCAGGTGCCGGGGGCCGGCCGGTTGTCCTCCAGACCGTTGCGGTAGTCCACGTGCAGGAAGCCGCGGGCCAGGGTCTTGCTCGAGCCGTCGGGGGCGACGTCGAGCAGCACCGGGTTCAGGTGCATGACCGGGTTCTCCATCCGCACGTGCGCGACCAGCCGCGCGGACCCGACCATCCGTGCGTCCTGCGCCAGTGGTCGGGAGAGATAGGACAGCCGCGCACCGACGCCGAGCTCCTCCGTGGACGTGCCGGTCTCGACGTATGAAGACACGTGACGTCGCCCGGTGGTGTCGGGCCGGCGCGCCAGGTCACCGTCGGCGCTCAGCCCCGGCACGTCCACCGCGTCGGCGTCACCGCGCAGCCACAGCGACGTCGTCCTGGTGCCCGGGAGCGGGTAGTCACCCGCGACCCGGAAGCCCGTCGGCCCGTCGAAGGTCCGGCCCTGGCTGATGACCGGTCCCTCAGCGGTGATCCCGTTGCGAACACCCTTCAGTGTGTGCGCGAGGAACCGGTCGAGGAGCCCCTGCCACTGTCGGCCGTCGGTGCCGCCGGAGTGCGTGCCCTGGGTGAGGTACATGATCTTGAACGGCACGCCCTCGGCCGAGGCGGTGTTCGGGTCGTCGACCGGCAGTGCCCGGAACAGCTCGGTCCCTTCCTCTTGCTTGACGTTGTAGTCCTGCCAGCCGTGCGCGAGCAGCACCGCGGCGCGGAACCGGTCCGCGTGCCGGCGGTAGTCCCGCGCGACCCAGAAGGTGTCGTAGTCGGGGTTGCGGCTGTAGCCCTCTTCGGTGTGTCCGCTCGCGTCGCACTCGGCGGCTCGGTCGCGCAGCGTGTCGGCGAAGTGCTGGCCCATCGGGTCGGCGGCGACGGTTTTGGCGAATCCGAAGTCGAAGGCCAGCGGCGTGTCGAAGCCCTCGTCGGTCGGCACGTCGGAGTTGAGGAAGTACCGAACACCGTTGCCGTAGGCGTAGCCGTACCAGCGGCTGATCCCGGCGATCGGCACGATCGCGCGCAGCTGCGGAATCCCCCGCGCCGCCACCATGGACGCCGTCGTCCCGTTGTACGACCCGCCGATCATGGCGACCTTGCCGTTCGACCAGGGCCGGTTGGCGAGCCATCGGACGACGTCGACCCCCGACTGCTGCTCTTTGGGACCGCCGTAGTCCCAGCAGCCGGTGGAGCCGCGGGTGCCGAGCACGTCGGCCACGGCACGGGCGTATCCGCGTGGGACGTACCGCTCGCCGACGTGGTCGCGGGCGGGCTCCGGTTCGCCGATGGAGTTGTACGGCGAATAGGTCAGGATCACCGGCTGACCTGCGGCGTCGTACGACGTGTCGCGCCAGACCTCGACCCGGATCACCGCGTCCCCGACCGTTGGCACGTAGTGCACCTGGTAGCTCTGCGCACCGCTGTCCGCGGAGGCGAAGCCGGCGGTCGACGCGGCACGTGCCGATGTCGCCGCGACGCCGGAGGTGCCGGTTAGGGTCAGCGTCGCCGCCGCCACGGCAGCGAGCAGGAAAGCCGGTGCAGGCCTGGTCACGATGGTGCCTCTCGTCAGCGCAGCCGGGTACCCATCTCGATCGCGAGTGCCGGTCGGATGCGGCCGCTGTTGTTGTCGGCGGTCGTGGTGTCGTAGAAGGACATCGCCACCCGCCCGTCGGGGAAGACGGCGACGGTCTCGAAGTCGAACCGCACGCTAGCGCCGACCCCGGACGCGCCGTCGACGTCGCCCAGGCCCACATTGTGGCGGCTCAGCAGCCGCGGCCGGTCCCCGGCGATATCGATCTTGTACAGCAGGTCACGGTCGCGGTTCGTGGTCTCGTCGTGCGCATGCAGGGCCACCGCGGCGATGCCGGCGGCCCGGTTGGCGCGGAAGTCCGGCTCCTCGACGAACGTGTCCTCCGGTAGCGGCAGGTTGAGCGAAGACCAGGTCCGGCCGCCGTCGTCGGACATCCGGTACACGACGTTCTGCTGGAACGGCCCGGCACTGAGCTCGTGCAGCCGCCCCGCGGAGTCGACCTGGGTGAGACCCTTCGGCGGCCGGCCGTCGCCGTACCGGAACTTCGCCCAGCTGAACGTCCTTCCGTCGAGCAGCGACCACTCGCCGTCGAGCGAGGGGAAGTCGGGGGAGGCGAGCGCGTCCCCGCGGCCCAGCGGGGTGATCCCCGCGTTGGTGTTCGGCTGGATCCAGTCATTACGCGCTCGCGCGGTCGGCCGCAGATAGGTCTGCCGTGAGCCGTTCAGGATCCCCTCGGCGACCTTGCTGGAGATGTCGAGGTAGTTGAGACCGTCGGTGCTGTAGTACCAGGCCTCCTTGGTCGGGTAGCCGCCCTTGATGAACGACACCCACGGGTGCGTCTCACCGCGGATGGTGACCGGACCCGGGACGACGGCGATCCACTCCCGGTCGTAGAACGGCTGGTGCAGCGGCATCTCGTTGTAGAGCCACTGCTTGGTTTCGCCCTCGAACTTGTACACCTGCAGGTGGTCGGCGGTGTAGGGGTCCCACTCCACGCCCAGAATGTCGCCGTCCAGCCCCACGACGATCGCACCCTCGCCGTTGACCAGCGGGGTCAGCGGTCGCACCTGCCGCCAGGTCTTCCCGCGGTCGTCGGTGTAGTTGACATAGCTGCCGCCGAAGTCCAGCAGCCGGCCGTTGCGTGCGATCGTCACGTAGTTCTCGCAGCAGTTGCCGGTGTTCTCGACCACTCGCCAGGTCGTCTTGCCCTGCCGGTCGTCGCCCGCGCGTGCGGTCTTGCCGTAGTCGGTCATCGGGTACGAGGTGACGAACGACGGCGGGTCGTAGGTCACGATCCGCGCCGGGATGCCGTCGGTCACCGACTGCCCACTGGGCACGGTCACCGCGACGAGCGCGGTGGCCACGGCCACTCCGACACCGCTCCTGGCGACGAGCTTTCGACTGAGCCGCATCTTGGGCACCTCACGTGATCGCGGTGGGCTGGGCGCTGTGCCGGCTCATCCTAACCGGCGGTACAGCCGCCCGAAATGTGTCGTTCAGCCGCCTCCGACCGACGGCAGGTCCCCGCTGTCGCCCGGCCCGACGAACACCAGCAGGAGGGACCCCTGCTGGCACTGCGCCTGTGCCTTGACGTAGCTGCGGAACTTGGCGCCGGCGAACAGCGCCTCGGCCTCGTAGATCTCGTCCTCGATCTCGAACAGCTCCAGCCCCTCGGCCTGCTGATAGAACCGCCGTACCTGAACGGGTGTCTGCCCCACATAGCCGCGCACGCTGACCAGCGGTCCCTGGTCCTGCACCTCCGTCACCACCGCCCCCTCCGGTAGCACCAAGCCCGGTACGTCGGCGTCGATCCCCTCCGGCGCGGGCGGGCAGGTGGGTAGCGCCGTCAGCGGTCCGCCCTCCTCCACGGGCAGCTCCGGCCGCGGCGACGGCGACCTCGGCACCGCGGGGGCCTCGGTCGTGGTCGTGCGGGGGGGACCGGGTCGAGCCGAGTCCCGGTTCCCATCTGGGGTGCAGCCGGCCAGGGCCAGTACGACGACAGCACCGGCGACGAGCTGCCTGAACAGGGCCACACCGCATGGTAGGTCGCCGGAACGCCGCGCCAGGTCAACGGCGATCGCCCGCAGAAATGCGCCGCTACGAGGTGTGTTCCCCCTCCGGGCGAGAGGTATAGTCGCGGGGTCCGGAAGCCTCGGCGCCACCGCGCCGGCCCCCGAGGAGCACCCATGACACTTCCCCGCGTCAGTTCTTCAGGTCGGCGGCTGCTCGCCGCAGGCGCGGCCGCAGCTCTGGCTCTGACCCTCCTGCAGGCCACCCAGAGCGCTCAGGCCGCCAACCCCGACAGCGGCACGGTCAAGCCCACCGATCGCACCGCCTCCTGGAGCGGTCAGTACTATGCCGCCGGCGCGACGGTGGACCCCGCGGCGTGCCCGCCGAAGGCGGTGGACGTCCTGGACGCGGTGTGTGACCACTACACGCTGAAGGTCCCGGTGAAGCCGGCGTACTGGGACGGTCGCGACGGCGGCGCCGAGGTCACCATCCAGTGGCAGGACCCCGACGACGACTTCGACATGTACATCTACAAGGGCGACGACCTGGTCGCCAGCTCGGCACAGGGCGGCACCAACGAGGAGACGGCCCTGATCGCGAAGGCCTCGGGCACCTACGAGGTCCGCGTGCTGCCCTTCCTGGTCACCGACTCCGGCTACCAGGGCACGGCGACGTTCCGGTCCGGCCCGGACGTGGCGCCGCCACTGGGCGGCCCGGCCGAGTACCACGGCAAGGTGTTCCGCGACTTCGCCTGCTCGCGGAGCAACCTGCCGTGCCTGCCCGACCGCGAGCCGCAGAACACCCCGATCGACAGCCCCTTCCCGTCTCTTGCCCTCAAGATGGGTCCGGTCGGTAGGGAGGCCGCCGAGCCGACCATCGGCGTGGACAAGCGGGGCCGGGCGTTCTACGCGGCCGCGACCTTCGACGGCGCCGGGGGGTTCGCCGACACCCGGCTGCTGCGTTCGACCAACGACGGCCGCACGTGGGGAGACGTCACTCCCACCGTCGACCCACCGTTGACTCTCGACCCGTACGTCTACGTCGAGGAGGACTCCGGGCGGGTCTTCAACCTGGACCTGTACCTCGGCAGCTCGTTCCTGTCGTTCTCCGACGACGGCGGGCGAACCTACGAGACCAACCCGGCCGCGTCCGGCAACAACATCGTCAACGACCACCAGACGCTGTTCGCCGGGCCGCTGACGCGGCAGGCCAAGAACCTCGGCCTGCGCACGACCGACCCGGAGTTCCCGGAGGCGGTGTACTACTGCTTCAACCGGGTCAGTGACTCCAGCTGCTCGCGCAGCCTCGACGGCGGGCGCACATTCGCCAGCTCGGGTGAGCCCCCCTACCCAGGCGTCGAGCCCAAGGAGGGCGGCGCGTTCTGCGGCGGCCTGCACGGCCACGTCGCCACCGACCGCGACGGCCGGGTCTTCCTGCCGAAGGGCCACTGCAACCGGCCGTACGTCGCGAAGTCCACCGACGCGGGCATCACGTGGAGCCGGCGGCCGGTCAGCGACCGGATCGACATGCCGGACAACCAGTCCGCTATCGCCTCCGACCGGCGCAACAACCTCTACTACGTCTGGTACGACTCCAAGCACCGGCTGCCGTGGCTGGCCATCTCCAAAGACCACGGCCGCACCTGGGGCGACCCGATCATGATCGCGCCGCCGAACGTGCGCGAGGTGCAGTGGCCGACCGTCGCCGCCGGCGGCGCGGGCCGCGTGGCCATCACCTTCCCGGGGACCACCGAGAAGGACCAGGGCGACCTGACCCGACCCTGGGACTACTACGTGGTCACGTCGGTGAACGCGCTGTCGTCCAACCCGACGTTCGTGTCGAACATCGCCAACCCGGCCACCGACCCGGTGCATCGCGGGGAGTGCCCGGGGCGGTGCGGCAACATGTTCGACTTCCTCGACGTCGTCGTGTCACCGGCAGCGGGCCACGCTGTGTGGGCTACCGTGACCGACACCTGCACGGCGCTCAGCTCCTGCAAGTCCGACCCGGACGCCATCGGGTTCGACGGTGACGACGACAACGCCGCCCGCGACATGAAGGGCATCTTCGTCCGACAGGTCGGCGGACCGCGCATCGGCTGGTAGCCCTGCCGACAACGGCATGTCCGGCCGGTAGCTGCCGCCGGTCCCTCCGGGGCCGGCGACAGCTCGCATGTTCAGCGCAGCACCCGCCACCGTCGTACCAGCGACACCTGCAGGACGACCAGGACCAAGGTGATCGCGATCAGCACCAGGGTGAGCATCGCCGAGTAGCCGAAGCCGAGGAACTCGAAGGCCTGGTCGTAGATGTAGATCGGCAGGTACAGCGTCGCGTTGCTCGGACCACCGTCGGTGAGTAGGTACGCCGGCACGAAGCTGACCTGGAGCAGCAGGACGGTGTCGCGCACGGCGAGGAGCACCAGCACCGGCGCCAGCAGCGGCAGGGTGATGTGCCGCAGCTGCTGCCACGGCCGGCAGCCGTCCAGCGAGGCGGCCTCGTAGAGGCGCGGGTTGAGCGCCCGACGCGTGGCGAGGACGACGAGGAAGGCCTCGCCGACCGGTAACAGCAGCATCAGGATCACGCCGAAGCGGGCGCCCCACGTCGTCGCCAGCCACGTCGGCTGGGGCAGCCCGAAGGCGCCCAGGACCTGGTTCAGCGGCCCGTAGACCGGGTTGAGCACCCACAAGAACAGCAGCGCCAGCGCGATGTCCGGCACCACCGTCGGCAGGTACACCGCAACCCGGTACCAGCGGCCCCCGCGTCGAGGCGCCGCCAGCAGCAGGCCGAGGCCGACGGCGGTCAGCAGGCGCAGCGGTACGGCGATGACCACGTGCACCGCCGAGGCGCGCAGCGACGCCGCGAAGTAGGGGTCGTCGACCAGCCGGCGTAGGTTGTCCAGGCCGGTGAAGCGGGCCGCGCCGAGGCCGGTGAAGTCAGTGAAGGCGTAGCGGAAGGTCAGCAGCGCCGGCACGACGACGAGCACCAGAGTCCCGACGGCGTACGGCGCCAGGAACGCCCACGCCGACCCGCTGGCCGGCGCCCTCACGGGCCGGTCTCCCGGCGCCGTCCGTCGGTGCGGCCGAAGACATGACGCCGCCCGGCCGCGACGGACAGGTGCAGCGAGCAGCCCGGCCGATAGGGGATGCGCGGGGGCGTGCGTGCGGCGACCCGGGTACCGTCGGTGCAGACCAACGACAGGACGGTCTCGCTGCCCAGCGACTCCACGACGGACACCTGGGCGGGAAAGCGGCCCGGTCCCGGCTCGGCGTGCACCAGCAGGTCTTCCGGCCGCACGCCGAGGACGGTGTCGGGATCGCCGCCGAGGATCCCGCCTCCCGGCACCAGGTTCATCGGTGGGCTGCCCAGGAAACCGGCCACGGTCACGTTGGCCGGCTCGTCGTACACCTCGGTCGGTGTGCCGACCTGCTGCAGCCGGCCGTCGGCGAGGACGGCGATCCGGTCACCCATCGTCATCGCCTCGGCCTGCTCGTGCGTGACGTAGATCATCGTCGCGCCGATCGCCCGGTGCAGCTCGACGATCTCGGTGCGGGCCTGCAGGCGCAGCTGCGCGTCCAGGTCCGACAGCGGCTCGTCCATGAGGTACGCCGCGGGAACCCGGACCATGGCGCGGGCCAGCGCGACCCGCTGGCGCTGGCCGCCGGAGAGCTGGTCGGGATAGCGGTCGAGGACGCCGGCGAGTCCCAGCTGGCGGACGACCTCCTCGACCCGGTCGCGGACCGCCGCGGCCGGCTCTCGACGGACCCGAGGACCGAACAAGATGTTGTCCCGGGCGGTCATGTGGGGGTAGAGCGCCAGGTCTTGGAAGACCATGGCGATGTCGCGCCGGTGCGGCGGCAGGTCCGTGACGTCGCGGTCGCCGATGAGGACGCGGCCCGAGGTCGGCCGCTCGAGTCCCGCCAGCACCCGCAGCGCAGTCGACTTGCCGCAGCCCGATGGTCCGACCAGGACGAGCAGCTCACCGCCGTGGATGAGCAGGTCGAGGTCGCACAGTGCGCGCACGTCGCCGAAGCTCTTGCTGACGCCGGCGAAGCGGATCCTCACGGCCCGGGCTCGGCGAAGAGCGGCGCCGTGCTCTCGACGAGCTGCCGGATGCCCTCCTCCCGGCCGACCCGACCGTAGAAGAGCGCCTCGAGCACCTCGTCGGCCTCCTTCTCGACCCGCGACCACGTGGCCGTGTGCGGGACGGAGCGGATCGTGGGGATGACGTCGACGAAGACCTCGGCCGACGCTGGTGGCACGTCCGGTCGCAAGAACGCCTCGGATCGGGCCACGTCGAGCCGCGACGGCACCGTCCGTCCGGAGCGGGCGAGAAGGGTCTGGCCCAGGGACGAGTTGGCGAACTCGATGAACCGCCAGGTCTCCTCCTGCTGCGGCGAGGCCTTGGCCATGCAGTAGGCGTCGCCGTGCAGGATCGTGGCGGGTTCACCGCCGGGAGCGACCGGCAGCGGCGCGACATCCCACGTGAAGTCGTCGATCGTGCGCAGCGTGGGCACCGCCTTGCGGCTGTCGAGATACATCCCCAGACCCCCGGCCAGGAAGCGGGCCTCGCTGTCCTGGGCCTGCTCCAGCCGTTCCGGGGGCGCGACCTGGTGCACGGTCTGCAGGTCGAGGAAGAAGTCGAGGCCGCGCGGGGCGGCACCGCGGTCGAGCGTCAGGGTGGTCGGAGACGTCGGGTCGTCGACCACCTCGCCGCCGGCCGACCACACGAACGGTGCGACCCGGATGATGCTGGCCTCGGTGCCGACGCCGTACTGGCCCCCGCCGGTCAAGGCCTTAGCCGCGCTGAGGAAGTCGTCCCATGTCCAGCCCGGCCAGGGCAGTGGTACGCCGGCCTCCCGGAAGAGGTCGACGTTGTAGTAGACCTCCAGCGACGACACGTTCTGCGGCAGGCACGTCAGCTCCTCGCCGTCGAAGCGGAAGGCGTCGAGGGCGGCGGGGGCGAAGTCGCCCTCGTCGATGACGTCGCTGTGGTCCAGTCGCGGTTGGACCGGTGCCAGCACGCCCTGCGCCGCGAACTGGCCGTAGCTGCGGTAGTTGACCAGGAACACGTCGGGCGGCCGCCCGCCGGTGAAGGCGGTGGTCAGCTTGGCCAGCAGGTCGTCCTGCTCGGCGACCGGGCTGATGGTGACCTGCACGTCTGGGTTCTCCCGCTCGAAGGCGGTCACCAGGTCCTGGTAGCCGGCGGTCTCGGTGGGGTCACCGAACAGCACGAAGCGCAATGCGTCGTCGGCCTCGTCCCGGCCGCTGCTCTGTCCGCAGCCGGTGACGAGCGCGGCCGCGACCGTCAGCATCGCCATCCTCCGCGCTGCTCCTGCAACGGTCATGTGCGCCTTCCTCGCAGTCCGTGCAGCGGATTGTCCAGGAAGAGCCGCTGCGCCAGCAGGAAGACCGCGACCGCCGGAACGGTGGCGATGACCGCGCCGGCCATGAGCAGGGGCCAGTCGGTGGGGTTGAGCAGCTGCAGCAACCGCAGCCCCAAGGGGAGGGTGTACAGGCTCTGGCTGTCCAGGTAGAGCAGGGCGTCGATGAAGTTGGCCCAGTGCGCGGAGAAGGCGAGCACCGCCACGGCCAAGGTCGCCGGTTTCGCCTGCGGCATCGCCACACTCCGCCACAGCCGCCAGGCCGACGCACCTTCCAGCCGGGCCGCCTGCAGCTGGGAGTCCGGTACGCCGGTGAAGGTCCAGACGTAGATCAGCACGAAGAACGGCGTCGTGGCCGCCAGGGCTGGGGCAACCAGTGGCACGTAGGTGTCGACCGCGCCCAGCATCCGGAACAGCTGGAAGCGCGTCGTCCACACCGCGGTCACGGGCACCAGCAGCACAGCGAGGACGGCCAGCACCGCGAGTCGCCGTTGCGGCAGCGGCAGGAGCCGGATCCCGAAGGCGGCCCAGGACGCCACCAGCACGGTGATCGGCACCGCGATGGCCACGACGATCGTCGAGTTGC
>JALYMZ010000305.1 GCA_030773435.1 Actinomycetota bacterium
GGTCGTCGCCGTCGTCCCAGATCGCGGCCAGCCCCAGCCGCTGGACCGGCGCGAATACCACGGCCCGGGTGCCGACGACCACCCGCGCGTCACCGCGCAGCGTGCGCAGGAAGGCGCGGTAGCGGCGGGCCGGCCCGAGGTCGGCGGTGAGCGTCACGGTGACGTCGGCCAGCGGGCTCTGCGCGAACGCGGCCGTCACCCGGGCGACGTCGCGTGCGTCCGGCACGCACACGAGCACACCGCGTCCGTGCGCCACCGTCGGCGCGGCCGCCTCGAGCAGGGACCGCTCCCACGGCACGCCCGGACATGCCGTCCACACCGCCCGAGGAGACGACCCGGCCCGCAGGTCCGCCACGAATCCCGCCCCGTCCACCTGTGACCACGCGTCGGAGCCGAGCCCTTCGAGGTCGGCCACCGGTGCCGCCGGTGCGGGGGCGGGCTGCTCCCGCTCGACCCGGGCGTGGCGGGTCGGCACGGCCAGGCGCAGTACGTCGTTGACAGTGCCGGCGTACCGGTTGCCGACCTCCCGGCACAGCCGCAGCACCTCAGGCGTCAGCACCACCTGCGGCGACACCACCCGGCGCAACGGCTCGAGCCGACCGTCGTGCGACGACCGCTCGGACCGTTCGAGGACGAACCCGGGCACCTCCTGCCCGGAGAACCGCACCTTGACCCGGCAGCCGGGCACGACGTCGGCCGCCAGGTCGGCGGGCACGAGGTAGTCGAACGGCCGGTCCAGGTGCGCCAGTGGGGTGTCGACCAGCACCCGGGCCACCGGCAGCACGTCGGCAGGCGCGGCAGCCGAAAGGCGCGGGCGCCGGTGCGGCGTCCGCCGCAGCTGGTCCGGCCGGGTCATGAACCTGTCGTAGCAGTCCGCGCCGACACCGGCGCTGACGCGCGGTCGGTCAGGCCAGCGCGGCCGCGCGCAGCGCGTCCACCCGGTCGGTGCGCTCCCAGGTGAAGTCGGGCAGGTCCCGCCCGAAGTGACCGTAGGCGGCGGTCGCCGCGTAGATCGGGCGCAGCAGGTCGAGGTCGCGGATGATCGCGGCCGGCCGCAGGTCGAAGACCTCCAGCACCGCCCGCTGGATCCGCTCCGCCGGCAGCACCTCGGTGCCGAAGCAGTCGACGTAGAAGCCCACCGGGTGCGCCTTGCCGATCGCGTACGCGACCTGGCACTCGCAGCGGGAGGCCAGTCCGGCCGCGACGACGTTCTTGGCGACCCACCGCATCGCGTATGCCGCCGAGCGGTCCACCTTCGAGGGGTCCTTGCCGCTGAAGGCGCCGCCCCCGTGTCGCGCGCGTCCCCCGTAGGTGTCGATGATGATCTTGCGCCCGGTGAGGCCCGCGTCACCCATCGGCCCGCCGATCTCGAAGCGACCGGTCGGGTTGACCAGGAGCCGGTAGTCGGCGGAGACCACCGGGAACCCGGCGAGCACCTCGTCGACGACGTGCTTGCGCACGTCGGGGGTCAGCATCCGCTCGAGGTCGATGTCAGCGGCGTGCTGGCTGGACACCACCACGGTGTCGACGCGGACCGGCCGCTCGCCGTCGTACTCCACCGTCACCTGCGTCTTGCCGTCGGGACGGAGGTACGGCATGGTGCCGTCCTTGCGGACCTGGGCCAGCCGCGCCGCCAGCCGGTGCGCCACGGTGATCGGCAGCGGCATCAGCTCGGCGGTCTCGTCGCAGGCGAAGCCGAACATCAGGCCCTGGTCGCCGGCGCCCTGGCGGTCCAGCGGGTCGGTGGAGTGCTCGGCCCGCTCCTCGTAGGCGTCGTCGATGCCCGCCGCGATGTCGATCGACTGCGTGCCGATCGACACCTGTACGCCGCAGGAGGCGCCGTCGAAGCCCTTCTTCGACGAGTCGTAGCCGATCTCGAGGATGCGCTCCCGCACGATCGTGGGAATGTCCGCCCAGCCCTGCGTGGTCACCTCGCCGGCCACGACGACGAGGCCGGTGGTGATCAGGGTCTCGACGGCCACCCGGCTCGTGGGGTCGTCCTTGAGCAGCGCGTCGAGGACGGAGTCGCTGATCTGGTCGGCGATCTTGTCCGGGTGACCCTCGGTGACGGACTCCGACGTGAACAGGCGACGGGACACGAGCACCTCTTCTGGCGGTTCGGCGGCTGCGACGGCTGTCACAGTATCCGGTCACAGCCGGGCGACCACGAGATCCCAGACCCGGTGTGCCAGCGTGTCCTTGCTCCCGGCTGGCACCGGCGTCGTCGTACCGTCGGCGCCGAGCACGACGGCCTCGGTGTCGTCGCGGGCGAACACCTTGCCCCCGCCGACGTCGTTGACGACGAGCAGGTCGCAGCCTTTGCGGATGAGCTTGGCGCGGGCATGGGCCAGGACGTCACCGTGCGCGTCGCCGGTCTCCGCGGCGAAGCCGACGATGACCGCGCCGGGGCGCGGCCGCCGGTCCCGCGCCAGCATGGTGAGGATGTCCTCGTTCTGCGTCAGGGCGAGGGTCGGCGCCGTCCCGTCGTCGCGTTTCTTGATCTTGTGCTCGGCACGGTGGACGGGCCGGAAGTCCGCCGGCGCGGCCGCCATCACGACCGCGTCGGCGTCGGCCGCGGCGGCGAGCACGGCGTCGCGCAGCTGCGCGGTCGACTCCACCGAAACCACCTTGACCCCGGCCGGGTCGGGCAGTGCGACGTTCGCCGCGACGAGGGCGACCTCGGCACCGCGGGCGACCGCGGCCCGGGCGATCGCGTAGCCCTGCCGGCCGGAGGAGCGGTTGCCGAGGAAGCGCACCGGGTCGAGGTGCTCGCGGGTGCCGCCGGCGCTCACCACGACGTGGCGGCCGGTGAGGTCTAGCGGCAGGGAGCCGCGGGCCAGCAGCTGACCAGCGAGGTCGAACAGCTGCGCCGGCTCCGGTAGCCGTCCGGGTCCGGTGTCGGGGCCGGTGAGCCGGCCCACCGCCGGGTCGACCACCACGGCGCCGCGCTCGCGCAGCGTGGTGACGTTGGCTTGCGTGGCCGGGTGTTGCCACATCTCGGTGTGCATCGCCGGGGCGAACAGGACCGGGCAGCGGGCGGTGAGCAGCGCGTTTGTGAGCAGGTCGTCGGCGAGCCCGTGCGCGGACTTCGCCAACACGTCCGCGGTCGCCGGTGCGACCACCACCAGGTCGGCCCGCTGCCCGATGCGCACGTGGGGGACGGCGTGCACGTCGGCCCATACCTCGGTCTCGACCGGGTGGCCGGACAGCGCCGCCCACGTCGCAGCGCCGACGAACCGCAGGGCGCTGGCGGTCGGCACGACCCGGACCTCGTGCCCGGACTCGGTGAGCAGCCGCAGCAGCTCGCAGGTCTTGTACGCCGCGATCCCGCCGCCCACCCCGAGCACGACGGATGGCATGGCCGGATCAGTCCTGCGGCTCGGGCTCGGCGTCCTCGCACGTCAGCAGGTTCTCGTTGATCTCGCGCAGCGCGATCGAGAGCGGCTTCTCCTGCACGTGGGTCTCCACGAGCGGACCGACGTACTCGAGCAGGCCCTCCCCGAGCTGGGAGTAGTACGCGTTGATCTGACGCGCCCGCTTGGCGCTGTAGAGGACCAGCCGGTACTTGGAGTCAGTCTTCTCCAGCAGCTCGTCGATGGGCGGGTTGGTGATGCCCTCGGGCACGGGGTGGGTGCCGGACACGCGCTCAGGCCTCCGAAAAGTTGGTGGGGGAACGCATCAAGGCTACCAACTCCTCGCTGGCGGTGTGCACGTCGGTGTTGACGATCGTGACGTCGAACTCCGGCTCGGCGGCCAGCTCCGCCCGCGCCGTCCGCAGGCGCCGCGCCTGCTCCTCCGCCGGCTCGGTGCCTCGTCCGAGGAGCCGGCGCACGAGCTCCTCCCAGCTGGGCGGCTTGAGGAAGACGAACAGCGCCTCCGGCATCGACTGCCGGACCTGGCGGGCACCCTGAAGGTCGACCTCGAGCAGCGCGGGCCGGCCTTCGGCCAGCACCCGCAGGACCGGCCGACGGGGAGTCCCGTAGCGAGCCCTGCGGTGGACGACCGCCCACTCGAGGAGCTCGTCGTCGGCGACCAGGCGGTCGAACTCGTCGTCGGAGAGGAACCGGTAGTGCACGCCGTGTACCTCCCCCGGGCGCGGGGGCCGCGTGGTCACCGAGACGGAGATCCAGATGTCGGGGTGTCGCCGCCGGATCTCCTGCGCCACGGTGCCCTTGCCGACGGCCGTGGGCCCGGCCAGCACCGTCAGCCGGGACGGCCGTCGTTCAGCCTCGGGAGCCAAACTCGCGCTCGAGCGCGGCGATCTGGTTGGTGCCGAGCCCACGCACCCGACGGCGCTCGGAGATGTTGAGCCGCTCCATCAGCTGCCGAGCCCGAACCTTGCCCAGTCCGGGCATCGACTGCAGCAGGTCCAACACCTTCATCTTGCCGATGACCTCGTTGTCCTTGCCGGCCTTCAGCACCTCCGCCAGCGACGCCCCCGAGCTCTTCAGCCGGTTCTTCACCTCGGCCCGCTCCCGCCGCGCCGCAGCGGCCTTGTCCAGTGCAGCCTGGCGCTGTTCGGGGGTGAGTGAGGGCAGGGACACCGCGGTCACCTCGGGATCCATCGAGCCGGAATCGTCGCCCTCGGAACCTAGTCGAGTCGTCGCTCTCTCGGCAAACACCGCGCGCGGCGGCCCGGGGGTGGCCAGCCGGTAGGGGTCAGCTGCCGCCACCACTACCGCGGTCGAGGTCGATGCCGCACTGCTTTTGCGCGTGGTCGGCGATCCGCTCCGACGCCTGCTGGACCTCCGCCGAGCCGATGTCCTGCAGGCGTTCGCCGAACTCCCGCAGCTGTTGCTGGTCGAGGTCTCGCAGCGCCTCCGGGTTGCCGAGGTCCGACAGCTCGATGCCCAGGTCGTCGACCGCGCCGCGCAGCTCGTCGATCGCGCCGTTGAGTGTCTGCCACTCGTCGGAGACGGCGTCGGGCGCCTGGTCGCCGAGCTCCTGGATCCGGTCCAGGGCCTCACCGACCCGAGGCAGCTGATTCTCCTCGAGGGCCCGGAACTCGCGCTGCGCGTCGCGCAGCGAGTCGCAGTAGGCCTCCGTCTCGTTCCCGCCACACCCGGCGAGCGAACCGAGCACCAGCACCGTGCCGGCCAGCGCCAGCGAACGCCTCATGCCATGTCCTCACCTCGGTGGCCGCGCACCGACGACGCCGCCTGTGGCCGACAGCATGCCACGCGCCGTCAGCTCGCGGCGCAGCCACACGCGGCGACCGCACGGAAGTCGCCGCACCTCGCCTCAGACCATCCGTCTTTCGACGCCTGGATCCGGCAACCCGTAGTGACCCAACAGGTCTCGTTCCTGTCCTTCGGAAATCGGTCCTTCCTCAGACGACATCTCGGGCGCGTCCTCCACCTGGCTCTTCCTGAACGCGATGTAAAGCCGACGCCCGGCGATCCAGGCGTCGTGCAGCGGGACGAACTTCTCCCCTGTCCCGGCTGGAACCATGTCAACGGCGACCCACTCTGGCTCACCCCCGTCACCGAGGAAAACCTGTGTGACCTGGCCGATCTTCTCGTCCAGCGAGTCGTAAGCCTCCGCACCAACTAGACCGAGGAGCGGCTCCTTGGCGTCGTACTTCTTCCCTGCGGTGCTCGACGAGCGGCCGCTCCCTCCAGTGTCAGAAGTCCGCACCGACTGGTCAGGTCGCGCGTCGGCAATTCTTAGCACCGCCGCTGGTGTTTCCCGCCCTTCTGCCTTGTCCCGAGCGATACGCAACCGTGCCGCCTCGACCTGGGAGCGCATCACATGCACACGTCGGGTCATGAAAGGTCACCCCGCCTCCACACGACGTCCGTCGTCTGCGGATCAGTCGCCTCGATCTCGTCGATTTTGTCACCGAGGATGGCATCGGTCACCAAGTCTATGAACCTGTAGTCCTGCGGCTGCAACAGTTCTGACTCGGCCAGGGCACGGAGAGCAGCGGTCCCCACCTGAGCAGTTCTGTCGCTCGCATCATCGACTTCTCGGCCGCCCACCGCAGCATGCGCATCGTCTCCTCGCGCCGTCGCCAGGTGTCCATTTCGCGCGCGCCCTTACGGGTCAGCAGATGGCCGACCATGCCACCCACGAAGGCCAGCCCGGGGGTGGCTACAGCGATCGTCACTATCAGCCAGTCCGGCACCCACGGACTCTATCGACGTACCCTGACCGCGGCGCGTCTCCCTGTGGACGTACGCGCCATCGGCGGTCAGATCACCATCGCGGCCACCTCGGCGGCCACCCGCCGTGCCCGGGTCCGCAGCGCCGCCACGTCGGGTCCGGCGCCGAGCAGGTCGCGCGACGTCGCCGGCAGGACCTGCGGCAGGCACGCGCCGAAGACGCGGCGCAAGTCGTCGACCCGGCCGCCCTGG
>JALYMZ010000306.1 GCA_030773435.1 Actinomycetota bacterium
GCGGCGACAGACCACGGCGGCGGGGGTAGCCGAGCGCCTCGACCTGACGCCCACCACCACTGGGCTCCTCGTCGACGGCCCGATCCCGGAAGCCGCCGAGGCCGATATCCGGGAGGCGGTCGGCGCGGTGAGCTTGGACGTGTCCTTCTCTGTCGAGCGGGGCTACCAGGCGGGCGACGAGCCGGTCATCGTCCTGCTCGTGCTCGGGACGCTCGGTGCCGTGCTGATGCTCGGCGGCACGCTAACGGCCACGTCCTTGGCGCTCTCCGATGCCAGGCCCGACCTGGCGACCCTCTCTGCGGTGGGGGCGGCTCCCCGACTGCGTCGTGCCGTCGCCGCCGCCTACGCCGGCACGCTGGCGCTGGTCGGTGCGGTCCTCGGGGCCGTCGTCGGCTTCGTTCCCGGCATCGCGGTCACCTACCCACTCACCGCGGTCACCTGGACGGACGTCGACGCCGACGGACGCGCGCTTCCCGAGCACTTCGTCGACATCCCGTGGCTGCTGATCGGGACGCTTGTCGTCCTCCTGCCGCTGCTGGCCGCATCGATCGTCGGCCTGACCGCCCGGTCCCGGTTGCCGCTGGTGGCCCGGATCGACTGAGCGCACTCCGCTCAGTAGCCACTGCCTCCACCGCCACCGGCACCACCGCCGCCGCCGCCGGCGTACACGAGGGCCAGGACGACGACCAGCGCGACCACCACGACCAGTCCAGCTACGAGGAGACCCCGCCCGCCGGTCATACCGACCACCCACTTTCGTTGGGTCCACTGCCCAGCGTCGCAAGAACTCGCCGGAGACCCAAGCCGCGCCTTCCGCGTCACCGTTCGCTACGCAACGGTGGTTCGGAGCCGCTCGCGACGACCGATACGTAGCGAACGAGCACGAGGTACGCCCCGGCAGTCGACCTTTCGGTCAGAGCGACCGTGCAACCCTCAAACATGAGCCGGCGGTCCGCTCCGCGTCACTAGACTCGCCCAGGTCAGGGCCTCCGCACTCTGCCCCGACGCCTGGAACACCGGAGGAGCCGACTGACGTGGTGGTGGAGAAGGGCCGCGAGCCGGTGACCAGCTCGCGGATCCTCACGGTGCCGAACCTACTGAGCTTCGTGCGGCTGCTCGGCGTGCCGCTGTTCCTGTGGCTGGTGCTCGGTCCTCACGCCGACGGCTGGGCGCTCGCCGTCCTCATGGTGTCCGGCGTGACGGACTATCTCGACGGCAAGCTCGCCCGCACCCTGCACCAGACCAGCAAGGTCGGCCAGCTGCTCGACCCGATAGCCGACCGTCTCTACATCCTCGCCGTCGTCGTCGGCCTCGCGCTGCGCGACATCATCCCGTGGTGGCTGGCGGTGGCGCTGCCCATGCGCGACGTGTTCTTGTGGTGCCTGGTGCCGTTCCTGCGCACCCGCGGCTACAGCGCGCTGCCGGTGCACTTCCTCGGCAAGGCCGCTACCGCGAGCCTGCTCTACGCCTTCCCCCTGTTGCTGCTGGGGGACGGTGAGGGCGTGGTGCCGACGCTGGCGCTGGTGTTCGGCTGGGCGTTCGCGATCTGGGGGACCGGTCTGTACTGGTGGGCCGGCTTCCTCTACGCCTGGCAGGTACGCCGTCTCCTGCGCGACGAGCCCTACGTGTCCCAGGTGCGATGACCGCCGGTCGGCGCGCCGCCCCCTCCCGGACCAGATCCGGCTCCCGAGCCGACGCCTCCATGTCGCTGCTCACCGACCTCATGGACAACACGCTCGACGAGGACTACGAGCGCGTCGCCACCAGGCGCCCGGCGGCAGTTCCGACCAGGGTGAGCCGGCGCGGCGGCCCGGGCTCGCGCCGGTCCTGGTCGTGCTCGCGGTGTTCGGGCTGCTGCTGTCCACCGCCGCCGTACAGCGGATCCGGTCGCGCCGCGGCTGGAGGCCGAGCGGGCGGAGCTGGTGGCCCGCATCGAGTCCCGCAGCGCCCGGGTCGGTGAGCTGGGCGACGAGGTACGCGCCCTCGACCGTGACGTCGAGAGGCTGGAGGAGGCCGGCCTCGCGGCCGCACGGGTCGCGGACATCCTCCAGTGACCCGGCCCAGCAGCCGCCACTTGCCCGGCTGTGGAGCACGCTGGGCGGGCGACCGTCGCGCGCTCAGCTCGTGGTGGCGGCGCTCCTCGCCGTGCTCGGCTTCCTGGCGGTCCTGCAGCTGCAGAGCCGGCAGGACAACGACACCTTCGAAGGCGCCCGCCGTGACGACCTCATCCAGCTGCTGGACTCCCTGGACGCGGCCGCCCAGCGCGCCCGCATCGAGATCGCCGAGCTGGAGCGCCGGCGGGACGAGCTGCGCACCAGCACCGACCGCCGCCGGGCGGCGATCGAGGCAGCGCGCGAGCAGCTGGACGCACTCGCCATGCTGGCCGGGACGGTCCCGGCCGGCGGTCCCGGCATCGTGCTCACGCTCACCGACCCGCAGCGCGCATCGGCACGGGCACCCTGCTCAACGCCGTCCAGGAGCTGCGGGACGCCGGTGCGGAAGCCATCGAGCTGAACGACCGGGTCCGGGTGGTCGCGCAGACCGCGTTCCGCGACGTGCCCGGAGGCGTGCACGTCGACGGCACCGTGCTCCGGCCGCCGTACGTCGTGGAGGTGATCGGCGACCCGCACACCCTCCGCGAGGCCATGGTGTTCCCCGGAGGAGTGCAGGACGAGGTCGAGCAGCTGCAGGGCACCGCCACCGTGGCACGACGGGCGGCGGTGCGGATCACCTCGTTGCACCGCTACGCGAGCCCTCAGTACGCTCGGCCCGCCAGCTGACCGCCGCCCGGCCGCCGCCGGCTTGACCACCCTGAGCCGGCCCCCAGGACAGGAGCGTTGTGTACCCCGACGACCTCAAGTACACCAGCGAGCACGAATGGGTGCGCCAGCCCGGAGACGATGCCGAATCGGTGCGTATCGGCATCACGCACTACGCCCAGGAGGCCCTCGGCGACATCGTCTACGTGCAGCTGCCCGACGTCGGGACCGAGCTCGAGGCGGGCGCGGCGGTCGGTGAGCTGGAGTCGACGAAGTCCGTCTCGGACGTCTTCGCCCCGGTCGCGGGCACCGTCGTGGGCCGCAATGAGTCGCTGGACCAGACACCGGAGCTGATCAACAGCGACCCGTACGGCGCGGGCTGGCTGTTCGACCTCCGGCCCGCCGACCTGGCGGCGCTCGACGACCTGCTGGACGCCGAGGCCTACCGAGCGCAGGTGGAGAGCGCGTGACCTCGCCGGTGGGTGCGGTGGACGGTTCCACCGCCGGCTGCGGCCTTCCGGCAGTCGAGGTTGACCCGCTGCCGGTGGCCGCATAGGTTGCAAGCACCGTCAACCTCGACCGCCGCTTCAGGTTGCCCAGGGAGGGTCGGGACATGCCGTTCTGCACCGAGTGCGGCCACCAGAACCCCGCGTCGGCGCGGTTCTGCAGCCACTGCGGACACCGCTTGGAGCAGCCGGTCTCGACCGAGCGGCATGCGGAGT
>JALYMZ010000307.1 GCA_030773435.1 Actinomycetota bacterium
GCGCAGCTCCTCGACGGCAAGGCGGCGGCGGCGCAGATCAGGGCCGAGCTCGCGGGGCGCGTGGAGCGGTTGCGCGCCCGTGGGGTCGTGCCGGGACTCGGCACCGTGCTGGTCGGGGACGACCCCGCCAGCCGTTCCTACGTCGCGGGAAAGCACCGGGACTGTGCCGAGGTCGGTATCGCGTCGATCCGCGTCGACCTGCCGGCCGACGCCAGCCAGGCCGACGTGGAGGCCGCCGTCGCCCGGCTCAACACCGACCCGGACTGTACCGGCTACCTGGTGCAGCTGCCGCTGCCGCGCGGCCTGGACGACACCCGCGTGCTCGGCCTCGTCGACGCGGCCAAGGACGCCGACGGCCTGCACCCCACCAACCTCGGCTGGCTGGTGCTCGGTCGCCAGGCACCGCTGCCGTGCACACCGCGGGGGATCGTGGAGCTGTTGCGCCGGTACGACGTCAAGCTCGACGGCGCCGACGTCTGTGTCGTCGGCCGGGGCGTGACCGTAGGGAGGCCGCTCGGCCTGCTGCTGACCCGCCGCTCGGAGAACGCCACCGTCACGCTGTGCCACACCGGCACGCGCAACCTGGTGGCGCACCTGCGGGCCGCCGACGTCGTCGTCGCCGCCGTGGGCGTGCCGGGCATCGTCACCGCGGACACCGTCAAGCCGGGAGCGACGGTGGTCGACGTCGGGATCACCCGCACCGACGCGGGCCTGGTCGGCGACGTCGACTCGGGGGTGCGCGAGGTCGCCGCGTACGTCGCCCCGGTCCCGGGCGGGGTCGGCCCGATGACCCGCGCGATGCTGCTGAGCAACGTGGTCGACGCCGCCGAGCGCGCGACGGCGTGACCGCGGCGGCACCGTCCATGACCCCGGCGCCGCACCGGGCCCGTCGCCGCCTGACCCCCGGGTCGCTGACCTTCTGCGCGGTGCTGCTGGTCGGCACCGTGGGGGTGCTCGTCGCCGCCGCGGGACGGTGGCGGGAGGGCAGCGAGGCCATCGCGGGGGCGCTGCTGGTCGCCGGGCTCGTGCGGCTGGTGCTGCCCGACCGGCTCGCCGGCATGCTGCGGGTGCGGCGCCGCGTCGTCGACGTGGCGGTGTTCGTGCTGCTCGGCGTCGCGATCGCGCTGGTCGCCCTCGCCATCCCCGATCCGTCCGCGGTCGACCGCCGCGAAACACCCGAGCGACCGCAGTCGAATGCCGGGTGGGGTGGCGTCAGCCGATGAGCCCGAGCGCCTTGACCGTGTCGCGCTCGTCGGCGAGCTCCCGGGTGCTGACGTCGATGCGGTGGCGGGAGAAGTCGTTGATCGCCAGGTCCGGCACGATCCGGTAGGAGCCGCCGGAGGAGGTCACCGGGTACGACGACACGAGGCCCTCGGGCACGCCGTACGACCCGTCGGAGCGCACCGCCATCGACACCCAGTCGCCGTCGCGGGTGCCGCGCAGCCAGTCGCGGGTGTGGTCGATCGTCGCCGAGGCCGCCGAGGCTGCCGACGACGCGCCGCGGGCCTCGATGATCGCGGCACCGCGCTGCTGCACGGTCGGGATGAACGTCCCCTCCAGCCAGCTGTGGTCGGCCACGAGCTCGGCGGTGTTCCGGCCGGCAACCTCGGCGTGGAAGATGTCGGGGTACTGCGTGGCGGAGTGGTTGCCCCAGATGGTCAGCCGCCGGATGTCGGAGACGCGCGCCCCGGTGCGCGCTGCGACCTGGGCCAGCGCCCGGTTGTGGTCCAGCCGGGTGAGCGCGGTGAAGCGTTCCGGCGGCACGTCGGGCGCGTTCATCATGGCGATGAGCGCGTTGGTGTTGGCGGGGTTGCCCGTGACGGTGACGCGGACGTCGTCCGCGGCGTGGTCGTTGAGCGCGCGGCCCTGGACGCTGAAGATCCCGCCGTTGGCCTCCAGCAGGTCGCCGCGCTCCATGCCCTTGGTGCGTGGGCGGGCACCGACGAGCAGCGCGAGGCTGGCGCCGGCGAAGATGCGGTCGGGGTCGTCGCCGATCTCCACGCCGGCCAGGGTCGACAACGCGCAGTCCTCCAGCTCCATCACCACACCCTCGAGCGCCTTCAGCGCCGGGGTGATCTCCAGCAGCCGCAACTCGACCGGGGTGTCGTCGCCGAGCAGTGCGCCGCTGGCGATGCGGAACAGCAGGCTGTAGCCGATCTGCCCGGCGGCTCCGGTGACGGCGACCTTGACGGGGCTGGTGGTGACTGCGTTCACGGCACGCTCCTGCGACGACTCCGGCGACGACGGTCCGGACGCTAGCAACCCGAACCCGCTCTGCCGGGCCGGGGTCGCCGGACCCGGCTGGGCAGGTCGCCGCCGTACCGGCAGGATGGGACGGGTCCGGTGGCTGCCGGCGGCGGTACGCCACCGCCACAGCTATCTTGACGTCAAGCAAACCTGCGTACGGCGACCAGTCCCCGGAGGCCGCTCCATGTCCAAGATCACGGTGCGCAACCCCGTCGTCGAGCTGGACGGTGACGAGATGACGCGGATCATCTGGCAGTTCATCAAGGACCGCCTGATCCATCCCTACCTCGACGTCGACCTGCGCTACTTCGACCTCGGCATCGAGAACCGCGACGCCACCGACGACCAGGTCACCGTCGAGGCGGCGGAGGCGATCAGGAAGCACGGCGTCGGCGTCAAGTGCGCCACGATCACGCCGGACGAGGCGAGGGTGGAGGAGTTCGGGCTGAAGCGCATGTACCGCTCGCCCAACGGCACGATCCGCAACATCCTCGGCGGGGTCATCTTCCGCGAGCCGATCGTGATCTCGAACATCCCGCGTCTGGTCCCAGGGTGGACCAAGCCGATCGTCATCGGCCGTCACGCGCACGGCGACCAGTACAAGGCGACGGATTTCGTGGTTCCCGGCCCCGGGACCGTGACCCTGTCCTACACCCCAGAGGACGGCGGGGAGCCGATGCAGCTGGAGGTGGCCCGGTTTCCTGGCGGCGGGGTCGCGATGGGCATGTACAACTACGACGACTCCATCCGTGACTTCGCGCGGGCGTCGTTCCGCTACGGCCTCGAGCGCGGCTTCCCCGTCTACATGTCGACCAAGAACACGATCCTCAAGGCCTACGACGGCCGCTTCAAGGACCTCTTCCAGGAGGTGTTCGACAGCGAGTTCCAGGCCGACTTCGAGGCGGCGGGCCTGACCTACGAGCACCGCCTCATCGACGACATGGTCGCCGCCGCGCTGAAGTGGGAGGGCGGCTACGTCTGGGCGTGCAAGAACTACGACGGCGACGTGCAGTCCGACACGGTCGCGCAGGGGTTTGGCTCGCTCGGGCTGATGACGTCGGTGCTGATGACGCCGGACGGCACGGTGGAGGCGGAGGCGGCGCACGGCACGGTGACGCGGCACTTCCGCCAGCACCAGCAGGGCAAGGCCACCTCGACGAACCCGATCGCCTCGATCTTCGCCTGGACCCGTGCCCTGGAGCACCGCGGGAAGCTGGACGGCACCCCGGATGTCGTCGACTTCGCGCAGAAGCTGGAGCAGGTCTGCGTCGAGACCGTGGAGGAGGGCAAGATGACCAAGGACCTCGCCGTGCTCGTCGGCGGTGACCAGGGCTACCTGAGCACCGAGGAGTTCCTCTCGGTCCTCGACGACAACCTGCGCCGGGCGATGGGCTGACCGGTACGCCGCTCAGCCGACCTCGTCGGCGAGCAGGTCGTAGCGCACCCGGTCGTCGTAGCCGTCCCGCAGCCGGTAGGCGAGCCGGTCGACGCCCGCCGGACGGAACCCCGCCGCCTCGGCCACCCGCCGCGACGCGGTGTTGCCCGCGGCCGTGGTGAGGTCGAGCCGGCGCAGGCCGAGACCGCCGGCGGACTCTGGTGCGAAGCCGTGCGCCAGGACGCGCCGCAGCGCGCGCAGGGTGACCCCGCGCCCGCGTGCGTCCGGGTGCGTCCAGTAGCCGGTTTCTGCGCTGCCGGGGTCGCGCCCGTCGAGGTCGAAGACTGAGATCGCGCCGAGTGCCCGGTCTGCGTGCTCGTCGGCGACGCACCAGGTCAGCGCGGAGCCGGCGGCGGCCTGTTCTCCGGTGCTGAGCAGGAACCGCGCTGCCGACTCGCGGATGTAGGGGTGCGGCAGGTGCGCCAGCCACCGCTGCACGTCCGGGTCGGAGCACCCCGCGACGATCCGGTCGACGTCGGAGTCGCGCCACGGCCGCAGCACGACGTCCCCGGCGTCCAGGACCGGCGTATCGAGCCAGCGGCTCTTGGGTTCGCGGCTGTCGTCGTGCCGCAGGCTGCCGATCCAGGCGTCGTACCGCTCGTCGCGCTGCTCGAGGAGGCGCCCGACCGTGCCGTCGAGGGTGAACCCGGCGGCCCACGCCACCCGCCGCGAGGCCCAGTTGCCGACGTTCGCCCGCCACACCACCACCGCGAGCCCGCGCTGCTCGAACCCCCAGTCCAGCAACAGCCGCAGCGCCCGGCTCATCACGTGCCGCCCGCGCGCCCACGCGGCGAGCCCGTATCCGACCTCGGCGACGCCCCCGCCCTCCGGCCGCAGGCTCGCCGACCCGGCGAACCGACGTACGCCGTGCTCGTCCGGCGCCTCGATCGCGAAGCCGAGCTCGGTCCCGTCCCGCCAGCCGGCCGGCACCGTCTCGGTGAGCCACCGCCGGCCGTCCTCCGCCGTGTACGGCACCGGCACGGTGGTCCACCGGATGCTCTCCGGGTCCGTGCACTGCTCGACGACGCCGGCCAGGTCGGCCCCGGCGTGGGCGCGCAGCGTCACCGCGCCGTCGGTGAGCCGGGGGACGTCGCCGGGGAACTCCATCGCGTCACTGTGCCGGGCCGCCGCGGGCGCGGCAACCGGGTTTGCGGTGCCGATCCTTGGCCGTGCGCTTCGTCTACTCTCGACTCATGGAGGAGTCCTGTAGTCCCTGGTGCCGCCACCGAGGCGCCCGGGAGGCCTGACGGTGAGCGGCACGCTCCTCAACATCGGCCTGATCCTGTTCTTCATCCTCGTCGGCGGCGTGTTCGCCGCCGCGGAGATCGCCCTGGTCTCGCTGCGGGACAGCCAAATCAAGGCGCTCGCCGCGCGCAGCCGGCGCGGTGCCACGGTGGCCCGGGTCGCCGGCGATCCCAACCGCTTCCTGTCCGCGGTGCAGATCGGCGTGACGCTGATGGGCTTCCTGTCCGCGGCGTTCGGCGGCGCCACGCTGGCCGGCGACCTGGCGCCGGTCTTCGTCGGCTGGGGCCTGCCGCCCGGCGTGGCGGATCCGCTCGCGCTGGTCCTCATCACGCTGGTGATCTCCTACCTCTCCATCGTGCTCGGCGAGCTCGCCGCCAAGCGGCTGGCGCTGCAGCACGCGGAGGGCTTCGCGCTGCGGCTGGCGCCGTTCGTCGACCGCATCGCGTCGGTGTCGCGACCGGTGATCTGGCTGCTGTCGGTGTCCACCGACCTCGTCGTACGCCTGGCCGGCGGGGACCCCAAGGCCCAGCGCGAGCAGATCAGCGACGAGGAGCTGCGCGAGCTGCTCACGGCCCACCAGGCGCTCGGTGCGGCGGAGAAGCAGATCCTCAACGACGTGTTCGAGGCCGGCGACCGGCAGATCCGCGAGGTGATGGTGCCGCGCACAGAGGTCGACTTCCTCGAGGCGGCGACACCGGTCTACAAGGCCGCCAAGCTGGTGCTCGACCAGCCGCACTCGCGCTACCCGGTGATCCGGGACTCGCCCGACGACGTGGTCGGGTTCGTGCATGTGCGCGACCTGCTGGCCCCGGACCTGCAGGGTCGGTCGGTGCGCGTGGGCGACGTCGCCCGCGACGTGCTGGTGCTGCCGTCGACGCGGCACATTATCGCCGCCCTCACCGACATGCGGCGGGAGAGCACGCACCTGGCCATCGTCATGGACGAGTACGGCGGCACCGCCGGCATCGTCACCCTGGAGGACCTCGTCGAGGAGCTGGTCGGCGACATCCGCGACGAGTACGACGTGGAGGTGGCCGAGACCACCCGCCATGTCACCGGCGAGG
>JALYMZ010000308.1 GCA_030773435.1 Actinomycetota bacterium
GGCGCTGCTGGCCTGACCCTCCGCCTCGCGCCGCGGCGAGGCCGGACGCCGGCTGCAGTCGGCGGCCGCGGGTCCCACGGGCCCCCGGGCTGTCTTCCCGACCCGATTAGGGCCATCCCAGGCGGAATGTCGGTGGGGAAGGCCCGGTTTGGCCTGGTAGCAGGTCACATGGGAGGACGGGACCGGCCGGGGAGCGGCCTGCGATGATCGACTTGTGCAGGAATCGTCGTGACCGTGAAGCGCGTCGAGACCAGTGCCGACGTCAAGGCGCTGGCCGACTGGCTGACGTCCACGGACCGCAACGAGCCGGTCGTGTGCGTGACCACCAGGCCGCGAGACCGAGCCGTTGCTCGACGTCGAGGCGCTGGCGACGGCGGTCGCTGCCGCCTGCCCAGTGCACCTGCTGCCCACGGGGGACCTGACCTGGCAGCTGTCCAGCGTGCTGCCGGAGAAGCTGCAGGTCTACGGCGGCCCGACCCGGATCTGGTGGCCGGGCCTGCGCCTCGACGACGACCCCGCCGAGCACCCCCTGCTGTTCGTGCACAGCGAGCGGGAGGGGGCGGCCGCCATCGAGCGGGTGGTCCGCGAGCTGCGCAAGCGTGGGTTCACCGCCGCGGACACGCCGACGGCTGTGTCACCACCGCAGGACCGGTCCCGCCGGGACCTGGTCGGCGTGGTGGAGGCCATCGTCTACCACGGAGCCGACCTCACGCTGGCCGACGGCACACCCGGCTACGCCCCGGCGGACAAGCTGGTGCGCCGCCGGCCGTCGCATCCGCGGCCGCATTTCTGGCCCGGGCCAAGGTCTGGTTCGCCGCCCACGGCATCAGCCACCTCCACCGCGGCCGAGCGCTACCAGCGCATCCTCACCGAGGAGCTCCTCTACGCCCGCGAGTTCACCTGCGAACACGACCGTGCGGCCGCGATCGGCCTCTGGAACATTCACTGCAACTATCATCGACCCCACAGCGCCGCCGGCGGCCAACCACCGGCATCCCGGCTCAAGACCGGCGTCACCAACGTCCGGCCCTCATACAGCTAGCGTCGCCAGTGCGGTCCCTAGGGGACCGGAACGCGACGTCGGAGGTAGTCACATGAAGGCAGAGTTCGGGCCTCGCGAGCAGATTCGGCTGCGCCTGGCCGAGTACGACGCGTTCGAGGACTCCATTCAGATCGTCAAGGAGAAGCGGGCCGGCACGGACGTGGTACTTGCGGTGACATTTGAGGGTCGTGATGGCAACCGGCGACACGGGATCGTGGGGTTTCGCGAGGATGATTGGGGCGCGTGGCGCCCTTCGGGGAGCTTCATTGGAAGGAAGCGCACCACGGGAGACGAAGACCTTTGGATGACCTGGGGTGGGTGGGGCCCCGGCACCGGCACCGCAGGCGAGTTGGAGGAGAAGGCGGTGGTCGGCGGCTGGGTGGCTGAGTCGGACGCCTCCTCCGCGCGACTCGTCGACCCGACCGGCCGGGTTGTCCTTGAGGACTCCGTAGTGGATGGTGTCGTCGTGTTCATGTGGGAGGGCGAGCCCACCCTCGACTGTTTGCGGCTGGAACTGCTGGATGCCGACAGGCGCATACTCAAGGCTGGTCCGGTACGCGAAAGGCATAAAGCCCAGAGGCCGCAACCAAACGTCCGAACCCGCCCTCATTAACACAGGCGTCGTGAGTGAGAGACTGAACCGTCGCGGCGTACGGCTCCTATCGCGCACAGCGTGAGCGGCTGGTCAGTGACGGCGCCATCGTCGTCGAGGACGGCCTCGGCCGGGTCACCCGCGACATCGTGTTCTCGTCCCCGCCGACCGCGGGCGCAGTCGCCCTCGGCCGATCCCGCAAACGGCCGCCGCGAATGGATCTCACCGGAAGAAAAACGGGTCAGTCGCGCACCAGGTCAGCCGGCCGGACCACGACCGGGTACGGCGCCTCAGCGGCGTACTCCTCCTCACCGCGCACCTGCGCCACCTCGACGTAACCGTCGTCCCCGAGCTCCCAGGCCGTGAGCACGGCGGCGTCCGGGTCGACGACCCAGTAGGACCGGCACCCCGCAGCCTCCAGCCGCGACCGCTTCAGCGTGAGGTCGATGTGCCGGGTGCTCGGCGACAGCACCTCCACGGCAAGGACGGGCGCCGCGGGCAGGTCGCGGTCGCCGAGGTCGGCGCGGCGCACCACCAGCACGTCCGGTTCAAGCACCGTGTCGGTGGCCAGCACGACGTCGAGCGGCGCCACGAAGACCTCGAGACCGGGCGGACACTGCGCGTTGAGCAGGGACCAGAGGCGGGTCACCACGCGCTGGTGCCGCCAGGACGGCGCGGGGGTCACGATCAGCGTCCCGTCGACGAGCTCGTAGCGGTGCCCGTCATCGGGCATCTTCTCGAGGTCGTCCCGGGTGAGCGGCCGGCTGCGCGGCAACGTCGTCACGGAGCCCATGCTGCCTCCTCGCGGTCATGCCGCCCAAGTGTCGGTCATCCACGGGGCACCCTGCCGGCGTCGTCCACAGCCACGGGCATGATGGCGGCATGACCCGGACCGAACCGCACACCACCGCCCATCTCGCCAGCGGAGCCGCCATCCCGCTGGTCGGTCTCGGCACCTGGGCGATGCGCGGCCGGGAGTGCTACGACGCCGTACGCTACACCCTCGACGTGGGCTACCGGCTCGTCGACACCGCGACGATGTACGGCAACGAGCGCGAGGTCGGCCGCGCCGTACGGGACAGCGGCGTGCCTCGCGACGAGGTCTGGGTGACCACCAAGCTGCCGCCGGAACGCGCCGGCCGGGAACGGGCGACGATCGAGGCGAGCCTAGAGGCGATGGGCCTCGACCACGTCGACCTGTGGCTGGTGCACTGGCCGCCGGACGGCGACGCCAGCCCCCGGGTGTGGGAGCGGTTCCTCGAGATCCGCGCGGACGGGCTGGCCTCCGAGGTCGGGGTGAGCAACTACGACCCGGCGCAGGTCGACGCGCTGGTCGAGGCGACCGGGGTCGCGCCCGCGGTCAACCAGATCCCGTGGAGCCCCCGCGACTACGACGCCGACCGGCTCCGGCACAGCCGCGATCGCGGCGTCGTCCTCGAGGGCTACAGCCCGTTCAAGCGCAGCGATCTCGACGACGCGGTCCTCACCGACGTCGCCGCCACACACGGCATGTCACCCGCCCAGGTGGTGCTGCGCTGGCACGTCGAGCACGGTGTGGTGGTGATCCCGAAGTCGGCGGAGCCTGAGCGGATCGCGGCCAACCTCGCGGTGTTCGACTTCGCGCTCAACGAGGACGAGGTACGCCGGATCGACGCGCTCTCCCGCGTCGACTAGGCCACGCTCGCGCGGCGTAGCCCCCACCCTCTCGCGGCGGCCACGCCGTCGACCGCCGCCGATCCAGCCGCCACCCTCCCGCGGCGGCCACGCCGCCGATCCAGCCGCCGCCCTCCCGGCGCCTTGCCATGCCATGTCGGGTCTCCCCAGGCCATATTCCGAGGGGGAAGGCCCGGTTTGGCGCGCTAGCAGGCCAAATGGGAGAACCGTGCCAGACTGCGCCCCATGCTGAGGATCGGAACCGTCGTCCTGGGCGTCGACGACGTGGCCCGCGCGGTGCAGTTCTGGACCGGCGCACTCGGCTACGTCCCGCGCGAGGACCCGGAGCCGGACTGGGCCGTACTCGTCCCGGCGGACGGTGCCGGCACACACCTGGCGCTGGGCCGCAGCGAGACGCCGGTGCAGCAGTACCCGCGGGTCCACCTCGACCTGTACGCCGGCGACGCCGCCGACCAGGCGGCCGAGGTCGACCGGCTGGTCGCCCTGGGGGCGCAGCGGGTCGACTGGGACCGCTACCCCGACGACCCCGACTTCGTCGTCCTCGCCGACCCCGACGGCAACCGCTTCTGCGTCATCGACACCGGCCACGGGGACGCGGTCGGCGCATGAGACAACTCTCATGCGGGTCTCACCTGGCTGCCACATTGATCACTGAGGGTTGCACACATCGTCCATTCGAGTGACGTTGGCCGCCGCGTCACCTTGACGAGAGCCGGAGGACGCCGTGAGCACCGCCGCCGCGCCCGCCCGCAGGGCGGCCGTCACTCCGCTGCCGGCGCCCGCCCGCCGCCAGCGGCGGGTGGCGCTGTACTCCCACGACACCCAGGGGCTGGGCCACGTCCGGCGCAACACGCTGATCGCCGCGGCGCTGGTCGAGGCCGACCCGGCCACCGACGTGCTGCTGCTGACCGGCGCGCCGGAGGCGGCGATGCTGCCGCTGCCGCCGTCCACCGAGCTGCTGACGCTGCCGGCGCTGCACAAGGACGCCGCCGGCCACTACGCACCGCGGATCCTCAGCACGCCGCTGGAGGAGCTGCTGACCTTGCGGGCCCGGCTCATCGAGAGTGCGCTCACGTCGTTCGACCCCGACCTGGTCATCGTCGACAAGGCCGCACGCGGGGTCGGCGGCGAGCTCGACCCCGCGCTCTCCGCCCTGCGTCGCACGGGATCGGCACGCATGGTGCTCGGCCTGCGCGACGTCCTCGACGACCCCGAGGTCACCCGGCACGAGTGGCACGGCTCCCGCACGGTCGAGGCGGTGCGCGACCTCTACGACCAGGTCTGGGTCTACGGCGACCCGCGTCTGTACGACGCGCGGGTGGAGTACGTCCTCCCGCCGGTGGTGACCGACAAGGTCGTCTTCACCGGGTACGTCGGCGGGCGCCGACCCGGAAACCTGCGCACCCGCTACCGCACCGGCGACGTCGTCCACCCCCCGGGCCGGCCGTACGTCCTCTGCACGGTCGGCGGCGGTCAGGACGGCGGCACCGTCGCCCGCGCCGTCGTCGACGCCACGATGCCTCCCGGCCACGACGGCATACTCCTCACCGGCCCTTACATGCCCTCCGACCTGCGCCGACAGCTGCTGCGGGCCGCGGAGCGGCGCCCCGACCTGCACGTGCACGAGTTCGTGCCGGACGCCGACCAGCTCGTCGCGGGTGCCGCGGCCGCGGTCGCGATGGGCGGCTACAACACCGTCTGCGAGCTGCTCGCCGCCGGCCTGCCGACCCTCCTCGTCCCGCGGGTCACCCCGCGCACCGAGCAGGCGATCCGCGCCGAGCGGCTGCAGCGAGCCGGCCTCGTCACCGTGCTGGCGCCGGCCAGCGCCACCCCGCAACGGCTGTCCGCGTGGTTCCGCCACGCCGTCACCGCTCGCCGTACGCCGCACCCCGTCGCCGTCGACCTCGGCGGCCTCGACCGCATCCCCGCTCTCGCCGACCGCCTGGTCGACCGGCCCCGCGCCGTCCAGGAGGTGCACCGTGTCGCAATCTGATCCGCCGCGCGTCGGCTACGTGCTGAAGATGTACCCGCGGTTCTCGGAGACCTTCATCCTCAACGAGATCCTGGCGCTGGAGGCGGACGGCACCAACCTCGACATCTTCTCCCTGCGCCCGCCCAGTGACGGCCACTTCCACGAGGCGCTGGCCGCGGTCCGCGCCTCCGTCACCTACCTGCCGCACCGGGTCCGGGTCGACGAGCTGTGGGAGGTGCTGCGCCGGGCGCTCCAGGATCTGCCCCGGCTGCCCATGCACCTCGACGAGGTGCTGGGCGTCCCGGCCGCCGAGGCGACGGCCGCGGTGCAGCTGGCCTTGCAGGTACGCGAACGCGGCATTCCGCACCTGCACGCGCACTTCGGCTCCGTGGCCACCACGGTGGCGAGGCTCGCGGCGCGGCTGTGCGACATCGACTACAGCTTCACCGCGCACGCCAAGGACATCTTCCACGAGTCGGTCGCGCCCGGCGACCTGCTCGGCAAGCTCGCCGACGCCTCCGCGGTGGTGACGGTCAGCGACTTCAACGTCGACTACCTACGAGACCGGTACGGCGCCGCCGCGCACCGCGTGGTGCGCATCTACAACGGTCTCGACCTCAACCAGTACTCCTATGCCGAGCCGCGACACCGGCCTCCCCTCGTGGTGGGCGTGGGCCGGATGGTCGAGAAGAAGGGCTTCGGCCACCTCGTCGACGCGGTTGCGCTGCTGCGGCGGCAGCGCCGTGCGGTCCGGCTGGCGCTGGTGGGGACCGGCGAGCTCCAGCCGGCGCTGCGGGCGCAGGTCACCATGCTCGGCCTCACCGGATGTGTCGAGTTCCTCGGTCCGCTGACCCAGGCGCGCACCCGCGAGGTGGTCCGCGGCGCCGCCGCCCTTGCGGCGCCGTGCGTGGTGGCCGCCGACGGCAACCGGGACGGTCTGCCCACGGTGCTGCTGGAAGCCATGGCCTTGGGCACCCCGTGCGTGAGCACGCCGGTGACCGGCATCCCGGAGGTCATCCGGGACGGGGAGACCGGGCTGCTGGTCCCCGAACGTGACCCCGGCGCGCTCGCCGGTGCGCTGGACCGGCTGCTCGACGACCCAGAGCTGCGATGCCGCCTGGCCGCCGCGGCGCGGTCGCGGGTCGAGCGGGACTTCGACGTACGCCGGTCCGCCCGCCAGCTGCGCCGGATGTTCGGCCTGCGCAGCGACGTACCGATGGAGGTGGCCTGATGCGCGTCGTGTACGTGTGCACCGACCCCGGCGTGCCCGTGTTCGGCCGCAAGGGCGCCTCCGTGCACGTGCAGGCGGTGCTGCGGGTGCTGCTCGCGGCCGGCGCGGAGGTACACCTCGTCGCCACCCGCCTGGGCGGGCCGGTCCCGGCGGACCTGGTGGG
>JALYMZ010000309.1 GCA_030773435.1 Actinomycetota bacterium
GCGGGGCGGGCGACGCGTACGCCGTCGACGTCGACGTCGACCCGCTCGTCGTAGAAGCAGATCCGACCCGCGACATCCTCGGCCTCCCGGCGTACCGCTGCGTCGTACGACCACGCCACATCGGCCACGACTCGCTGTTCCAGCACCGCCGACCAGTGCGTCGCCGCGCCCTTGTAGGGGCAGTGCGTCACCGTGTCGCTGCGTGCCAGCAGGTCGGTGCGGACGTCGTCGCGCGGGAAGTACCACCGGATCGGCAGCCCGGTCTCGTACAACCCGCGCACCCGGGTCGACTCGGCCAGCACGGTGCCGTCGAGGCTCACCGTGACGTGTCGCGTCGTGGGGACCACGTCGATGCGGTGGTAGGGGTCGCGGACGTGCACGAACACCTGCTCGTCCTCCTCGAACCACGCGTCGACCGCGTCCCACGCGACGTGCACGTAGCCCTCGAGGTGCGGCTCGGGCACCGCCTCGACGCGGACGTCCTCGGCAGGGAACGCGTAGTGCGGCAGCCGGTCCGTCTCGTGCACCAGCTTGACCCGGCCGGAGTCCACCACCCGTTGCCCCTCGCGCAGCGCGTGCACGTGGCGAGGGAAGTCCTCGACGTACACCACATGCTCCGGTGCGGTGAAGTCGAACCGGCCGGCGCGGTGGGCGCCGAAGGGACCGCGCCCGATGGTCAGGCTCATCGAGTACCTCCTCCCGCCGGCCCGCGACTCCGGCCGACACGGCAGAGCAAACGGGTCTGGCGCGATGCCTGGCGATCCTCCACAGTGGCAGCCATGACCAGCATGCCCCCACGGCGGGGTCCGACACCGCACCGGGGACGGACGTGGTACCGACTGGACGGCGTGGTGTCCGCCGCCGGCGTGGCCAGCCTCCTCTGCGGCGCGGTCGGCGCCCTGCCGGACAGTGGTCCGCCGGCCGTGCAGGAGGCGGACCCCGCGGACCTGACCCTGCGGGTCACTGCGGTGATGGACGACCTCGACCTCGCGTGGGACACCGCATTCCTGCCGAACGGCGCGATGCTGGTGACCGAGCGCGACCGGCGCCGGATCCTCCTGCGGCTCCCGGACGGTGACCGACGGGTGGTCGCGGACTCCGCACCGGGGCTGTGGGCCAGCGGCGAGACTGGCCTGATGTCGATCGCGGTCGATCCCGGCTTCCGGCGCAACCGGCGGTTCTACACCTGCCACGGGGCCGTCACCGACGTCGGGCACGACGTGCGGGTGGTGGCCTGGCGGCTGAACGCGAGCAGCACCCGAGCCTTCCGGACCGAGGCGCTGGTCACCGGCATTCCGGCGACCACCGGCCGCCACGGTGGCTGCCGGCTCGAGCTCGACGGCTCCGGTCGCCTCTACATCGGCACCGGCGACGCCACCCTGGGCCGCAACCCGCAACGGCTCACGAGCCTCGGTGGCAAGGTGTTGCGGGTCAACCGGTTCAGCGGCGGCGCGGCCGCGGGGAATCCGTACGCCGACGCGGCCGACCCTTCTCAGCGCATCGTGCTGACGCACGGTCACCGCAACGTGCAGGGGCTGGCCCTGCGTCCAGGTGGCGGCATGTGGTCGGTCGAGCACGGCACCTACCGCGACGACGAGGTGAACCGGCTGGTAGCCGGCGGTGACTACGGCTGGGACCCCGGGCCCGACTACGACGAGTCCCGCCCGATGACGGACTTCTCGCTGCCGGGTCGGCAGCGGGGTGCGCGCTGGCGGTCCGGCGACCCCACCGTGGCGACCTCCGGTGCCGACTGGCTGGCCGATCCGCGGTGGGGTCCATGGCGGGGCCGGCTTGCCGTGGCCGCCCTGAAGGATGCGTCGCTGCGGGTGATGGAGTTCGACGGGCAGGGCCGGCTGGTTAGCGTACGCCGACCGGCGGCGCTGACCCGGTACGGCAGGCTACGGTCGGTGACTCAAGGCCCGGACGGCGCCCTGTACGTCACCACCTCCAACGGCGGCGGCGGCGACGTGGTGCTCCGCGTCGTACCGGAGTGACCTGTTCGGCCGGCCGGAAGTCGGCCGTTGCCGCCGGTGCCTGCCGCCGCTGCGTCCGCCGGCCACCACCGCCACTGCGGTCACGTCGCCATGGCCGCCTCCGGTAACGCCGACACCTTCGACACCGGGCGGCCGCTGCGGCGCCTGATGACCCGTACCGCACTGGTAGCGGCGGGGGTTTGCGCGATCGCGGTCGTCAGCGTGCTGGAGCTGGTCGTGCTCGGCGGGTACCGGGAGACCTTCGGCCGGGTGGTCGACGGCCGGGCCAACCCCACGGACGTGGTCGCGGAGGTGCAGCGGCTCGCGGTCACAGACATCCGGCTGACCGTGTACGGCGGCGCGGCGTGGGTGCTGACCGCGGCCGCGGGGGTGTCCTGGCTGATGGCGGTCCGCCGGCTGGCGGGAAGCGTCGCGACGCTGATCAGTGTGCTCGGCCGGCGGCGGGATGTCATCGCCGTCGCCGGCTGCGTCGCGGCGCTGGTCGCAGCGGTGAGCAGCGAGGCGGTCGGTGACCAGCTGATGCGCACGGCGGGCAGCGACCGCGCTGCCTTTCTGGCCGGCGCCCGGTGGGCCACTGCCGGCAACCTGCTGGCGCTCGTGGCCGCGGCGTTGGCGATCCTGCTGCTGACCCG
>JALYMZ010000310.1 GCA_030773435.1 Actinomycetota bacterium
CGGTACGCCGGGGCAGCGCACCGAACGCGCCGGCGACGTCGACGACGAGGTCCACCCCGACGTAGCCGGTCACCGCCTCGCCGACCGCGGCCTGGACCCGGTCGGGATCCACGTCGGCTGCGGCGACCCGTCGTCGCTGCACGGTTCCCGGCGGCCGGCCGCGTCGCACCGCGCCGACCAGGATCAGCGCGCTGGGGCGGAGCTCCTCGAGCCGCTGGGTGACCGCCACCGCGCCGTAGTGCAGGTCCTCCACCAGCACGCCGGGGCCGAGCGGCTCGCCGGCCAGCCGCTCGGCGGCGAGCCGGCCCAGGTCGAGATCGCCCTGGTACAGCTCGCCCACGCCGCCGACGAGGACCGCCGGCTCCCGGCCGTCGATCGTCGATCCTGGTCAGTCGGCGCCGCAGGAGCAGGTGTTGACCTCGCGCACGACCTCGCCGGCGCCGGTGTGCACGTGCGTGGTGCACGGCATGCACGGGTCGAAGCTGCGGATGGTGCGGAGCATGTCGATGCTGGTGAAGCGTGCCGGGTCGGAGACGTCCTCGATGATCGGGGTGTTCATCACCGCCTCCTCGTAGGGGCCGGGCTGCCCCCACGGGTCGCGCGGGGAGGCGTTGATCGTCGACGGCGTGCAGATCTGGTAGTTGGTGATCTTGCCCTTGTCCATGACGAGGTGGTGGGTGAGCCAGCCCCGGCCGGCGCCCCACCAGCCGACGCTGACCCGTTCGTCCTTGGGGATCGCGTCCTCGAGCGCGGACGGGTCCAGCGCCGCCACCCGCTTCTCTCCCTGCTTCATCAGCTTGTACGCCTCGAGCAGGCTCTCCAGCCCTACGAGCTGGCTGAACAGGTAGTGGTAGGCCCGGCCGCGGTTGCGCTCGAAGGCGTTCCACCGTCCCGGCACCCGCCACTCGACCTCGCGCTCGCCGGTCTCGCCCTTCGGCACGAGCAGCCGCATGCTGCTGCCGGTGGCGGAGATGAAGTCGCTGGCCGGCATCTTCTGCGCCATCGCGGTCATCAGCAGCCGCGAGTAGCAGCCGGCCTCGACCACCTTGCGGTCCCAGCGCGGCGTGCACGCCCAGGTGTACTTGTCCTTCCAGTCCTTGGCGCCGGGCCGGGGCAGCGTGCGCTTGTTCCAGGGGTGGTACGGCGACAGCGGGTTGCCGAGCATGTCGTGGCTGAACCGCGACGTGGAGGACTCGTCGTAGTAGGAGTGCTCGACGAACTCCTCCCAGCCGATGTTGATGTCGGTGAGCCGGGTGGTGAGCAGCTCGCCGTCGATCACGACTCCCGGCGTGGACCACCGCTTCTCGCCCCAGGCGTTACAGTTCTGGTACGTCGCGTCGTAGGCGTACGGGTCGTCCCAGTAGCCGGGGTCGATCTGGTTCGTCGGCCGGTAGCCGACGTCCTGGTAGCGCTCGTCGGCCTCGTAGAAGAACGTGGGGATGTCGTCCCAGACCGCCATCATCCGCTGGGCGTAGTCGAAGATCTTGCCCAGCCGGGCGTGGTACTCGTTCAGGGTCTGCAGGGTCAGCGTCGTCGACACCCCGCCGGGCACGACGTTCTCGGGGTGCGGGTACTTGCCGGTGAGCAGCACGACCTTCTCGCGGGAGAGCCGGGTGAACTCCAGGCCCTCGCGATACAGCGACCCGGTCAGCGGGTTCAGCGCCGTCATCAGATCGGCCATGGTCTTGAACCCGTGGATGTGCTGGTTGGGGCAGGACCACTTCTCGGCCCGGGGCCACAGCTCGGGGTTGGAGGCCTTGACCACCGCCTCGGAGTAGTCGGGGCCGGCGAGGAGGTACAGGTGGAGCGGGTTGTCGTACCCCATCTCCGCGGCCTCGACCATGTTGCGCACCACGGTGCCGAGCGGTGGCGGGCAGATGCCCATGGCCTGCTCGATCGCGTACGCCGCGGCGTGGGAGTGCACTCCCCCGCAGACGCCGCACGCCCGCGACGCCACGAAGATCGCGTCCCGCGGGTCACGGCCCATCAAGATGACCTCGTAGCCCCGGAACAGCGTGGCCTGGGCATGCGAGTCGAGGTAGGCGCCCTTCTCCAGGTCCGCGGTCACGTGCACCGCGAGGGCGCCGGCGATCCGGGTGACCGGATCCATGTTGAGGTCCTTGATGTGGCCGTTGCGGGCCACCAGCCGCTCGATGCTCTCCCGGCGCTCGATGTCGTCGTGGGCGGCGGCGGGCCTGGCCACCGTGACGTCGTACGGGTTCGGGATCCCTTCGCGCAGCGTGGCGTTGCCGCGCTCGTCGAACTCGACCGGGAGGGTCTTGAAGCACATGCCGTGGCTCCTGCTCTGGGTGGGCTCCGGGTCGGGTCAGTGTCGCGGCGGCGGGCTGCCCCCGCTGGGAGCCTCCTCGCGCTTGCCCCAGACGTCGGCGTCGTTGCGCCCGGTGTCGCTGGAGCGCCGCACCGCGTCGTAGAAGCGGTGCCCGACGTGCGCGAGCGCTGACGGTTCGGACTTCTCGCGGGCGAAGGCGCTGGGGGTGGCGTTCTGGCGGTCCCAGCGCACCTCACGGTTGAGGTTGGTGTTGCTGAACTTGCGCAGCGGCCGGATGACGCTGCCGACCATGCGGGACACGGTGGTGGAGGCCATCGACCCCGGCGGGCGCTTGTAGAACGGCGTGAACTTGTCCGGGAACCCCGGCATCGTGCAGCCGATGCACGCGCCTCCGGAGTTCATGCACCCGCCGACGTGGTTGATCATCCCGCGCGAGGTGATGTTGCAGTTGACCACCGGCCCCCAGCAGCCGATCTCGACCAGGCACTCGGGGTCGCCGAAGTCGTGCGCGAAGGTGCCCTCCTCGTAGTAGGCGCCGCGCACGCAGTTGCGGTGGACCGTCTCGCCGAACAGCCACGCCGGCCGGCCCAGCTCGTCGAACTCCGGCAGCGGACCGAAGCCCTGCAGGAAGTACAGGACCGCGGCCACGGTCTCGTTGAAGTTGTCGCCGATCGGCGGGCACCCGGGCACGTTGACGACGGGGACCCCGAGCACCGACCGGTAGTCCTTGCCGAGGAAGTCCATCAGGCTCATCGCGCCGGTGGGGTTGCCCTCGGCGGACGGGATGCCGCCCCAGGTGGCGCAGGTGCCGATGGCGATCATCGCGGCCGAGTTCGGCGCCAGCCGGGCGATCCACTCGGTGGCGGTCACCGGACGCATCTCGCCGTTCGGGCCCCACGGCTCCTCGCCCTGGGAGGACCAGTAGCCGCCCGCCGCGTTGGCGACCACCTCGTCCATGATCGAGCCCTCGAGGATGACGACGTACGGCGCGTCGAGCTCGCCGGCGATGGCCTGCTCCGCCGGCCGGACGTAGTAGGCTCCGGACTCCACGTTGATGACCGGGTGGTGCAGGATCACCCGCGGCAGCCCCGGGTGCGAGCCGAGCAGCAGGCTCTCCAGGGAGGGTGTGGTGGCGCCGGTCACGGCGACGCTGCAGCCATCGCAGCTGGCGCCGGCGAACCAGAACGCGTGCACCTTCTCCAGCGGCCCGAAGCGGGTCGTCGACGACGCCACGGACGCGTCGGTGACCAGGTCCTCGGTCATGCCTCCGGACGGCAGCCCGAACGCGCCCAGATGCTCGGTGTCGTGGAACCTTTCGACGGGACCGAGCGCGTCGAGGAGTTCCTCGGCCGGGGTGCGGACCCCGGCGGAGTGCTGCGCCATTCGGACCTCCTCGTGCGCGGCTGGGCTCGGAGCCGCTCGGCTGTCGCCGTCCAGGTCGCGATCCGGCGACGTCTCTACCTGCACGGTACACCTAGCGGCGATTGGCGTGTAGCGTGCCAACCAGGACACATTGCGCGGGAGATCGCTGTGAACGGTTGGCTGCTCGGCTACGCCATCGGGGCCGTCGTCGTCATCGCGGTCGTCGTCCTGCTGCTGCTGATGATCGCCGGCGCCCGGCGCGTCGCCGACCAGGCGGAGGGCATCGACGCCGACCTGCGGGTGGCGCGTGACCGCACCGCCGCGCTGCGAGAGCTGGCCACGACGTCGAGCGCCGCGCACCGGATCGTGGCCGCGGCGGCCGCCGCCCGCCAGGCCTTGACCGATGGAGGGGGCCGATGAGCTCCACCGGCTACTGGTGGCTCGCCCTGGCGCTGGGGCTGGTCGTCGCCGTCGTCGCCGTCGTACTGCTGCAGGCGTTCCTGCGGCAGGTGTGGCGGATCGAGCGCGGCGTCGCGCGGCTCTGGCAGGCCGGCCAGCAGGTCGCAGCCAACACCTCGGCGACGTGGCTGCTCGGCGCGACCTCGGAGCGGCTGGACCGGCTGACCGAGGAGGCGGGCCGACACGAGCAGCTGCTCCGCTCGGTCGGCGACCGGAGGGCCGTGCGGTGACCGCGCTGCTGGTCGTGCTGACCCTGGTCGAGATCGCCCTGGTGGCGGTGGTGCTGGTGGTCTACCTCGTCGCGATCGCCCGGTCGCTGCGCCGGACGGCGACGCTGCTCGCGAAGGTGTCGTTCGGGGTGCGGGCCATCGAGTCGCAGTGCGCGCCGATCGGGCCGTCGGTGACGCGGATCAACGAGCAGCTCACCGGCATCTCCGCCGCCCTCGGGCAGCTGGCGACGCTGGCCGGGCACGCGTCCCGGACCGACGGCACCCGGTGAGCATGGACGAGCTGCACCCGCCGAAGTCGGAGACCCTGCGCGCGATGTACTGGCGCAGTGAGATCCTGCAGGTCATGTACTGGCTGCGCGGGGAGGGCCTCGGCGAGGTCGTCGACGCGGCGCTCCTGGAGCGGTTCCTCGGCGTGGACGCCGCGCACGGGCTGCAGTACCTCGACCGGCTCGTGCACGAGGGCTACCTGGACCGCGTGGACGGCGGGTTCGTCCTGTCCGAGGAGGGGCTGGCGGAGGGCAAGACCGAGTTTGCGCTGAGTTTCGCGGACCTGACCCGGCCCAGCCACGGCGAGTGCAGCGCGGACTGCTGGTGCCACGCGTCGGTGGAGGAGAGCCTCGCCTGCGCCGCCGAGCGGGCCCGGGGTGGGCACGGATGACGCCGCGCCGCAGCGTCGCGGTGCCGCTGGTGGCGCCGCGCAACTACCTGCGGCCGTGCCTGCTGCTGCTGCTCGCCGAGGGCACCTCGCACGGCTACGACCTGCTCGAGCAGCTCGCCGCCCTCGGGCTGTCCCGGGTCGACCCCGGCGGCGTCTACCGCTGCCTGCGGGCGATGGACGAGGAGGGGCTGGTGCGCTCGCGCTGGGAGCCGTCCAGCCAGGGTCCGGCGCGCCGAACCTACGAGGTCACCGACGCCGGCCGGGATTGGCTGCGGGTCGCGGCCGAGTCCGTGGAGGAGGCGCACCGGGTGCTCGAGGCGTTCCGCCACCGCCTGCTGCTGGTGGAAGGCGCCGACGACCCGACATGAGGCTGGCCGTGGCCGGCAAGGGTGGCGCCGGCAAGACGACGATCAGCGCGACGGTGGCCCGGCTGGCCGCCCGGTCCGACCGCAGCGTCGTCGCCGTCGACGCCGACGCCAACCCCAACCTGGCGGTCGCCCTCGGCATGGCGCCACAGGCAGCGGCCTCGCTCGGCCCGGTGCCGCCGGCGCTGGTGTCGCGTCGCCTCGGTGGCCCGTCGCTGACCGAGCCGGTCGACGGGGTGCTCGACCGCTTCTCGCTGACCGGGCCGGACGGCGTGCGGCTGGTCGGCATGGGAGCGCCGGCGCACGCCGACGAGGGCTGCCTGTGCTCGGCGCACGCGGTGGTCGCCGCGCTCCTCGACGACCTCGGCGCCGACCGCGGCCGGCTGGTCGTGGTGGACATGGAGGCGTCGCCGGAGCACCTGAGCCGGGGCACGATCCGGCACACCGACGTGGTCTGCTTCGTGGCCGAGCCCTACTACCGGTCGCTGGAGACGGTGAGCCGGATGGCCGCGCTGGCCGCCGAGCTGGCGATTCCGCGGGTCGTCGTGGTGGCCAACAAGATCCGCTCCGCCGGGGACGCCGACGCGGTCGCCGACTTCTGCGACCGGCGCGGCCTGCCGCTCGTCGCGACAGTGCCGTGGAGCGACGCCGTGGCGGCGGCCGACCAGGCCTGTGCGGCGGTGGTCGACTGGCCCGGCACCGAGCCGGTCACCGACGCCCTGATGGGCCTCTGGGAGCGCGTCGCCTGATCAGCCGGGCAGGAAGGACAGCCGCAGCTGCCGCTCGGGGTTGTCCACGTTGAGGTCGACCAGGCAGATGCGCTGCCAGGTGCCCAGCGCCAGCTCGCCGCCGAGCACCGGCACGGTCGCGTACGGCGGGACCAGCGCGGGCAGCACGTGCGCCCGGCCGTGACCGGGTGAGCCGTGCCGGTGCCGCCAGCGGTCGTCGGCCGGGAGGAGTTCGCGCAGCGCCGTGAGCAGGTCGTCGTCGCTGCCGGCGCCGGTCTCCAGGATGGCGACACCGGCGGTGGCGTGCGGGACGAAGACGTGCAGCAGGCCGTCGCCGGCGTCGCGCACGAAGTCCGCGCACTCGTCGGTGACGTCGACGACGGCGTCGCGCGATCCGGTGCGGACGGTGATCGTGCGGCTGTGCACCCGGCCACGGTAAACCCGAGTCCTGCGGTGCCGCCGGCGCTCCGACGGAGCACGTCATCACGCCGCTGAGGAGCCTTTTGTGCGCTCCCGCGCACAAGATCCTCCCTTGCACCGCTCAGCGCACGACCACGACCGCCGACGCGGCACCGGTGACGACGGTGCGGTCGGCGAAGCCCGGTGGCGGGATGGGCAGGTCCAGTGGCGCGGCGACCCGGACGGTCACCGACGTACCGACCGGCTCCACGCGGACGGTGAGGCCGGGAAACCGCTGCGCGGCGCCGGTCTGCGCCAGGTAGTCGCGCACGTAGCTCTCGGCCATGAGCGGGTCGATGTCGGCGTACTGGCCGAGTCCCTCCGTGTAGACCTGCTCGCCCTGCACGCCGTCCGCGGCGGCGATCGCTGCACCATCGGCCAGCGCGTTGAGCGACTGGCGTTGCAGGTAAGCCGCGGACGCGTCGACGACCACGCCGACGAGCAGCACGGCCACCGCGAAGAACCCGACGATGAGCAACGCGGTCTGTCCGTCGTCGTCGGCGCGCCGGCGCGGCCGCATCAGCGGGCCTCCCGGAAGGTGCCGTAGGGCATGCGGTGCTCGCTGCTGACCCGCACGCTCGGTGGCTGGCCGGCGAAGACGTCCGGCAGCAGCGGCAGCGGCACGTTGACGTCGAGGGACACGATGACGACCGAGCCGGGCTCCAGGCACGACGCGGACGGACTGCAGGAGATGCGCAGGGCGCCGCCGGACAGCTCGAG